>JAFPXW010000149.1 GCA_017394565.1 Oscillospiraceae bacterium
AATGAGGAATTTTGGTGCGCCTTGCGGCGCGTTTTAAAATAAGGCTTTCTAATCGGAGCATCCGGTCACTTAGAACATTCATCCTGATTCGAGAGATTGTTTAGTAATGCGTCGGGGCTTGGGCGCAGCCCCATTCATTCGTCGCCGACAGGCGACACATTCATTCCTAATTCCTAATTCCTCATTAACCACGAACTTCCAAAAGGGGGTGTGTACCGAAATGAACCGAAGAACACGCGATCTGAGCCGAACGTTCCTCTCCCGTCTGGGGGCGCTCCTGCTGGCGGTGGGGATGCTGCCGGTGATGGAAGTCCGCGCGGACGACGGGGACGATGTCCTGACCGGTCAATGGCATGAGCTTGACTGGATGCTTGCCGACCATGTGCTGACCGTTTCCGGCGAGGGCGACATCGTGACCGAATCCGCCACGCCCAAAAAAGCCGCTGTCTATCCCGAATGGTCGCTCTATGCCGAGGATATCTGCGAGATCATCATCCAGGACGGTGTGACCGGCATCCAGGATCGGGCACTGTCCGGCTACCCGAATCTCACGCGCGTCACATTGCCGGAGAGCCTGCACTCGCTCGCGCCCTATGCGCTGGCGGAGGATCCGCAGCTCTCGGAGATCATTGGGCTGGAGAACGTGGAGGAATTTGATTTCGGCTGTCTTTCGGGGACGGCGTACATCGGGGAGCATCCGTTCGTGGTGACGGACGGGAAGCTGTACTACGCCGAAGGCACCGACCTGAATGTGCCGGAGGGCGTGACGGAGATCATGCCGTTCGCCTTCGGAAATCTGACCGGCGGCGACTTTCTGAAAATCGTGGACGGACAGATCCGGGCGCTTCCGGTGGAGGTGAGCCTGCCGGAGGGCGTGAAGGTCATCCACGAAAACGCCTTTGCCTTCTGCGTGGGGCTGACAAGCGTCAATTTCCCGGCGAGCCTGTGCGAGATCGGCGCCCATGCGTTCTATGACTGCGTGCATCTGACGGACGTGACGCTTGGCAAGAATGTGAAAACTGTCGGAGAACAGGCGTTTTTTAATTGCAAGAGTCTCCAGATCCTCACGCTGGAGAACAAGCGCACGAAGATCGGCAAGGAAGCCTACGGCATCTGCTGCGACTGGGAGAAGCTCATCGAAGCCCGTCACGCCATGCCGGAAACCGAGAGCCGCCGCATGAGCGATGCGCAGTACGCCTCCGCGATGGAATCCCTCCGCCGCAACCCCTACTGTCTGGACGAGGAAATGGCATCGTTTGCGGTGCATTTCTGGAATACGAAGCACTATGGCGACATCAGTTTTTCGACGAATCTGATGGGCATCAGCGATCCGGCGTATCTGTGCGCGACGGGTGCCGTGGCAGGGTATGCGGACTCGACGGCCGAGGACTTTGCGGAAGCGCAGGGCTTGCCGTTCTATGATATTTCCGCGCCGCCGCTTGCCGGTGATGTGAACCTGAACGGCCACATCGACATCATGGACGTGATCCTCCTGAACAAATACGTCCTGGGCGCCCAGGATTTCAACGCCCGTCAGAAGCTTGCCGCCGACCACGACGGCGACGGCGAGATCACCACGGATGATGCGTTCGGAACGCTGTGCGTGGTGGTGGAGATTTTGGAATAGTGCGCTTTGGATTAGTGCGCTTGGATTAGTGCGTAGTTCGTAGTGCGTAGTGCGTAGTGATTGTATCGCCTACGGCGATGAATCAATGGGGCTTCGCCCCAAGCCCCATAACTTATCACTAAAAAACCCCCGACTAAGGAAGCTTTCTCTTAGTCAGGGGTTTCGCCATTTAGTAAGCCTATTTTAAATCCGCGCCGCAGGCGCACCGAAACTACGAAC
>JAFPXW010000150.1 GCA_017394565.1 Oscillospiraceae bacterium
GCTTATGCAGAGCAGGGGGTTGGGGGTGGGGGGAAAGAAACGCGCCTGTTTTCATAACAGAACCCCCAAAATTGATTTCCGTGGATCCCCCCTCGCCGCTCCCTTGACAAAATCCGGAAAATCGGTTATAATAAAAAACAGAGCAGACTATGCGGTAGCGTGGGCGCTTTTAGCTCACGAGGAAAGTCCGGGCATCACAGAGCAGGGTAGCTGCTAACAGCAGCCGAGGGCGACCTTAGGGCCAGTGCAACAGAAAAGAGACTGCCGCGATCTTTCGCGGTGATGGTGGAATGGTGGGGTAAGAGCCCACCAGAGTGCAGGAGACTGCACTGCTGTGTAAACCCTACCCGATGCAACGCCTAATGGTGCTGGCTGTCAACGCTTGCTCGGCGGACAGTCAGTAATGGCGGCTTGAGCGTATCGGCGACGATACGCCTAGATAAATTACCGCACACGACAGAACCCGGCTTATCGGTCTGCTCTGCTTTTTTTGGATGTGAAAAGAACAGGAAGTCAAAAAAATGCAGGAAGTGCAAAATGCAGGAAGTAGAAAATGCCTGCTTTCCGGCAGGCAGTGTCCGTCATGGCTCCGCTTTTGGTAGGCTGGAGCTTTTGATCGGACATCCGCTGCGCTTCACCGGTGCCGCAGCACCCCGGTTCCACCGGATCTCACTTTAAAGGAGCCATCGACCTATGAAACACCGCATCCTTGCTGTTCTGGCAGCAGCCAGCTTGCTGCTGACGGGCTGTGGGAGCATTTCTGCGAAGGAGGAAGCCACGGAGGAGACCATGGTCGTCTACCAGGCACTTCCGCTGCCGGATCTGTTCGTAAAGATCCCGGAGGGCTATACGGAAACTTCTTCGCAGTTCTACGAGAAATATTACATTCAGGATGATGCCAGCATCATCATCACGGAGGACAATGACAGTCCCAATACGCCCATCAAGGACTACAGCACCCGGGCACTCGTGCAGTACCAGGATATGACAAAGACGCTGGAGGTCACCGGCAGCGATGTTGTGTATGCCGGTCATATCGCAGTACAGCTGCTGGAATTCGACTATACCCTCGCAGATGACGGCCCTGTGCTGTCCACGATGGTCGGCTATGCGACAGACGGGCAAACCATCTATATCCTGACCTGCAAGTGCAGCAAGGAGCATTATGACCAGCACCGCGAGGAATTCCTGACGGTCATGCAGTCGATCCGCATCGACAAGACAGCCCAGTCCGTGGCACAGTCCCAGCCGACGGTTCCTGCGGAGACAGAGACGGCAGAGGAGACTGAGGAGACGACGTAAAGCCGGCTCTCCGGACATTGGCAAGATCACGAAATATTTTCCCCCTTTTTTACGGTACATACCGGGAAGGGGGTTTTTTGTGTGCAGCAGGAGGGACGTTCGGTCAGACCGGCAGGTGCTTTGTGCAGTTTGGATGAAACCGGCGGCGGCGCACAGTGCAAATCGCTGAAAAACAGTTTTAATGTTGACATCGTGTCAGAACTGTGGTATACTGGAATTAACATCAAAATTGACACTGTGTCAGCAGAAAGGATACCTGCGGCACGGGTGTGCAGGAAGGGGAGTCAGGATCATGCCAAAGGGATCACCGGAATTGACAGCATCCCGAAAAGAGGAGATCGTGAACGCCTGCGAAATGCTCTATCAGACCATGAGCTTCCGGGACATCACGATCAAGGAGATCGGCGCTGTCACGTCATTTACGAGAACGTCGATCTATAATTACTTTCAGACGAAGGAGGAGATCTTCCTCGCGCTCATGCAGCGCGAATACGAGCAGTGGGCAGCAGAATTGCAGACGCTCGCGCAGGAGCATTCGTCGCTGACAGCGCAGGAATTTGCCGGAGCGCTGGCGCAGTCGCTCGAACAGCACCGGCAGCTGCTCAAGCTCCTTGCCATGAATCACTACGACATGGAGGAAAACTCCCGGCCGGAACGCCTGACGGAATTCAAGGTCGCTTACGGCGCGTCCCTCGATGGTATGCGCGGCTGCGTGCAAAAATTCTTCCCGGAAACGGACTGCGAGCGCTTCCTGTTCGTATTCTTCCCGTTCCTGTTCGGCGTGTACCCGTATGCGGTCGCGACCGAAAAACAGCTCACGGCCATGCGCGATGCCGGGATGGAATTCCGGATGCACAGCATTTATGAGATGATCTATGACTGCGTGATGCAGTTGCTTGGAGGTGCAGCATGAAATACACGACGCTCGGAAATTCCGACCTGAATGTCTCCCGGATCTGCATGGGCTGCATGGGATTCGGCGATGCCGGCAACGGTCAGCACTCGTGGACGATCGACGAGGCGCACTCACGTGAAATTATCCGGCGCGGGCTGGAGCTTGGCGTGAATTTCTTCGACACCGCCATCGCCTACCAGTCCGGTACGAGCGAACAGTACGTCGGACGTGCGCTGCGCGATTTTGCGAGGCGCGAAGATGTCGTGGTCGCCACGAAATTCCTGCCGCGCACACCGGACGAGATCGCAAACGGCGTGACCGGTCAGCAGCACATCGCGAGAATGCTCGACAAGAGCCTGCGGAATCTCGGCATGGACTATGTGGATCTGTACATCTACCATATGTGGGACTGGAACACGCCCATCTATGACATCCTCGACGGTCTGAACCAAGCTGTCACAGCCGGAAAGGTGCGTTACATCGGCATTTCCAACTGCTACGCATGGCAGCTGGCGAAAGCCAATGCGCTTGCCGAACGGGAGGTCTTTGCGAAATTCGTCAGCGTGCAGGGGCACTACAATCTGATCTTCCGCGAGGAGGAGCGCGAAATGGCGATGCTCTGCGCCGAGGACAACATTGCCATGACGCCCTACAGCGCCCTTGCCAGCGGCAGACTTGCACGCCTTCCGGAAGCGACCTCCAAACGTGCTGCGGAGGACACCTACGCGAAATTCAAGTACGATGCCACGAAGGAACAGGACGAGGTCATCATCCGCCGCGTGGCAGAAATTGCGGAAAACCGCGGCGTTTCCATGACAGAAGTCAGCCTTGCATGGATTCTGACGAAGGTCACGTCCCCCGTCGTGGGCGCGACAAAGCTTCACCACATCGAGGGCGCTGCGAAGTCGGTAGAGCTGGAACTCACGCCGGAGGAGATCGCATCTCTCGAAACACCGTATGTTCCGCACGCACTGGCAGGCGTGATGGCGCAGAATCAGCCTGTGAATAAAAACAAAACCCACGGAAATCAATTTTTATAATTTTACGTCCCCATTTTATGAATTTTGCGGGTGCAGGGTGACTCCCCACGGGGTGGGGAGATGCTGAGCCACGCGAAGCAGAGGGGACGGGGCGTTCGCCGCAGCCCCCTGCAAAAATGCCCCCTCCTTGGGGAGGGGGTTGGGGGTGGGGGGAAAGAAACGCGCCTGTTTTCATAACAGAACCTGAAAATTGATTTCCGTGGATCCAAGCGCAAATCCCTTTACAAAAGGAGCGATGCATATGCCTAAGAAAACGATCCTGGTTGCCGGCGGGGATCTCAGATATGTTTACACAGCACGGGCGCTGACGAAGCAGTATCAGGTCTGTGCGGTCGGATTTCACCGGAAATTCCTGCCTGATGCCGATATCCTGCTTTGCGAAAGCGCTGCCGACGGGCTGCCCCGGTGCGATGCCCTCGTCCTGCCGATGCCGGTCTCGGATGACGGAGTGCTGGTCAATGCGCCCTTTTCCCAGCAGAACCTCCCCCTTGCGAGCCTGCTGCCCTGCCTGAAACCCGATGCTCTCGTTCTCGGCGGAAAATTCGGCAAGGCGCGTGAGCTGTTTGAAACTGCCGGGTTCCCGGTGGTGGACTATCTCAGCAGCGAGGAGCTGGCGGCGTGCAATGCCATCCCCACGGCGGAGGGCGCGATCCAGATCCTGCTCGAAGAAATGCCGCGCACCATTCACGGCAGCCGTGTGCTGGTGCTGGGATTCGGGCGGATCGGCAAGGAGTTTGGCTTGAAGACGGGGTATTGCGCCTTGATTCTCGGTCCCATGACCA
>JAFPXW010000151.1 GCA_017394565.1 Oscillospiraceae bacterium
AAAGCAGCATCCGCATGATTACGCCGGTGATTCCAGCCGAAACGCTCGCGAAGACCTCCACGCAGCAAACCACCGCGCCGACGGCCACGGTTCTCACCAAAACTGCACCTGTATCCACAGATCCGACTGATCCGACCGAAGTGTATCCCGTCACGGATCAGGAATCCGAATCCATCACGACAACAGATGACGAAAATGTCAGCGAATCACTCGATCCGACGGAAACCGATGTCACGCCCGAACCGACTGTCCCTGTTTCCGAACCGCCGAAGCTTCCTGGATTCGTCTGGGAGCTTCTCTCGAATGCAGAGTACCCTGTCTGGGGGATCCGGGTGCAGCCGGATGCTGCGGAAGCCGATTGCCCGACGAATTTTTCCATCGACTACCAGACCGACCGGAAACGCTACCGTATCCGCGGCGTGCAGACTGACTGGAAGTACCGCATTTACGATGTTTCGGACACGGAAACCGGAATCAACTTCGAGATCCGGCAGTTTATCCGTCGGGATTTTGAATTCCGCTGGGACAATGATGGTTCGCAGCAGATCAGTACCCTCGGCGACCTTGGCAATGGCATCCACGGATTTTTCATGTATGATCCGATGCACCAACAATTCGCAATGTGCTGGGACGATGGAAATTACGTCATGACCGTGCAGTCACAGGAACCGGACATCCTCGACGATGCGCTCCCCCTCGCATTCCATGCGGTTAAAATCTGAAAAGGAGATGATCCTATGAAAAAACTGACAGCAATTTTCATGAGCCTGATGCTTGTGACTTCCAGCTTGAGTACGCTGCCCACTTTTGCCGAAAACGGCGAAGATGCGGTCATTGTACAGGAGCCGGCTTTGCAGGAATACCAATTTGTCGGCATCGTTGCCGCGCGGTATCAGGAGGACTGCAAGCACTGGGACGCGGACTTCTTTAACCGCGAACTCGAATTCGAGGAAGGCGAGGAAGTCATCGCAAAAGCCACACCGCGCCAAACCGAGGACGGACAGATGGTGATGGATGTCACGCTGCAAGTTCCCGATACCAAAACTGCGGACGAATGGGCCAGAAAGCTCTGGCTCATCGGCTGGTTCACATCGACCGAGATTACCTGGACACCGGCAGATGAGGACACGTCCCTGCCGTTTGCGGAGGTGCCGCTGCAGGACATTCAGGGCGGAACCCTGACCGCGGTCATCAAGTACAATCACCCGTTCGACTACGAAAGCTACACGCCCTCTGCCCTGAACCAGGCCATCGGCATGGACTGCATTGCGAATGTCACGCGCATCTGGTCGGACATCGCGTATGGCGACCGCGATTGCCTGCGCATCACGCTGACGGACGATGCCGCCGAAACCGCATCCGCCGCTGCAAAGGCACTCTATGATCTGGGTGCCTTTTACGCGGTGGAATTCGATCTTACGGATGCGGCAGACGATCCGGCTTCCCTCGTGGCGACGCATCATGTGGCGAAACAGTTTGTGCAGAACTGTTTTCACGGCGAACTGGATGTGCTGTACAGCACGGATGCCGGCGGTGAAGTGCCGGATGCGCCGACTGCCGGCATGACGACGTTCAGTCCGCTTCTCGTGTATCTCATGCAGCAGTATCCGAACAATGGCTATGCAGTGCAGTTTCGCACAACGGAAGCCGATACGTTCCGCGTTCTGGAAGAATGCGGATGCCATGCAGCACCTCTGGGCGATGGCTTATTCGGCGCAGTCGTGACAGCAAAGGAACTTTTCTTTCTGCAAACGTGCGAATCGGATGCCGGATTCGCATTCGCACTGGCTGACACGGTGTTTGACTATTATATGGACACAGACGGCATTTTCTACAGCACGCACGGTGACGGCTGCTTTGAGGAGGATGTACCGCAGCTCGGCGAATTCCGGAAAAGCTTCCTGCTGGCAGACTTGCTGGCGCGT
Source organism: Oscillospiraceae bacterium (assembly GCA_017394565.1). Classification (GTDB taxonomy): domain Bacteria; phylum Bacillota; class Clostridia; order Oscillospirales; family Ruminococcaceae; genus UBA3855. Next base: position 1,926 of record JAFPXW010000151.1, read on the forward strand.
TATCCGGATGGCACGTTCGCGCTTTTGCTCGAAACATATTCCGACACCATGACACCGGAGGAAGTTGCTGACTGGATGCAGGCGCAGGGCTATACGGCACAGGTCAGCAGTGCTTTTCAGATCCATGCCGTCATGACGGCTGCACAGATCGCCGGTTATGAGCAGCATCCGCACGTCGGCTTCAAGTCGGGACTTGCTGCGAAAGCGGACGGCCTTCCGGAGGAAACACAGCCCTCGTCAGTGGAATTCACGCCTCTGCCTTTGCAGGGGGATCTCAACGAAGACGGATCACGGGACATTCTGGATGTAATTTTGCTGAACAAGTACCTGCTGGGCAGCTGCACGCTTACAGAATCGCAGAAATGTTCCGCTGATACTACCGCAGACGGCGTTCTCGCGCCGGAGGATTCGCTGACGCTGCTCCATTGGATCGTGGACGGCACAACCGCTTGAGATGGTTGCTTCTGACATTTCCGGCGTTTTATGTTAGGACGTGCTGACAGTGGGAAAGCGACTGCAAAAACAGGAGAAAAAGTGGACGCAGCCCTCTGGAGAAAAAGTGGACGCAGCCCTCTAAAAATCAATAATAGCACCCTCCATAGATGCCCCCTCCTTGGGGAGGGGGTTGGGGGTGGGGGGAAAGAAGGATGCCTGTTCAATTTGTTAAGTTGTTAGCATTGCTCCCCTCTGGGGAGGAGGTGGGGCTGCCGTTATGCATAGATGCTTCGGATCACTCTCGCAGGATTGCCGACGGCGATCATATCCGCAGGTACGTCCTTCGTCACGACCGAACCGGCACCGATCACAGCGCGATCGCCGATCGTGACACCAGGAAGCAGGATGCTTCCGGAACCGATCCAGACGCCTTCCCCGATGCGGACAGGCTTCGGGAGGAGGTCACCGCGTTCCTCCGGCAGTATGCCGTGATTCAGCGTGGCAATGACCGTATTGTGGCCGATCAGGCAGTGATCCCCGATAAAGATGCCACCCTGATCCTGAAACTTGCATCCGGCATTGATGAACACGCCCTTTCCGATGTGGATATTTTTCCCGCAATCTGTGTAAAACGGCGGAAACAAGCCGAATGCTTCGTCAAGCTCCTGCCCTGTCAGCTGCTCCATCAGATGCCGCAGTTCTGCCGGCTCATGATAGCGGCTGTTGATCTCTGCGGTGATCCGCAGGGCCTCCTGGCTCAGTTCGTGCATTTTCAGATGAACGTCTCCGCCGCATTTCGTCTGGGTGCTGCTGTTCATGGCCTGGATAAATTCTGCATTTGTCATGGGACATAACTCCTTTGCTTTTTTGAACTGATCCTATTATACCACAAAGTACCGCCATTTGTAAATACCTGTCCGGATGATTGCATGGAAATCAATTTTTGGGGTTCTGTTAAGAGAACAGGCACATTTCTTTCCCCCCACCCCTAACCCCCTCCCCGAGGAGGGGGCATTTTTGCAGGGGGTTGCCCCCCTGCACCCGCAAATTTCATAAAATGGGGACG
>JAFPXW010000152.1 GCA_017394565.1 Oscillospiraceae bacterium
AAGTTCTGACTGAATCCACACACGGAAATCAATTTTCAGGTTCTGTTAGAAAAACAGGCGCGTTTCTTTCCCCCCACCGCCTACGGCATAAGCGACCAGCACCAAATCAAAGATTTGGGCTGTCTGCTTACCCCAGCCCCCATCACCCGCAAAATTAATAAAATGGGGACGAAAAATTTTAAAAACTGATTTCCGTGGGATTTTTTCGTTACCTATCAGAAACGCAGAAAATCCGGAAGCCGCAGAGGAAATTTGCAGCTTCCGGAAAACATTCTTATATGAGGGATCAGGAAAATTTCGGTTCACACGTCAGGTTCACGCCGAGACGCTTGAAAATGCGCTCATCGACCGCCGACAGGATGACCGTCGAGTGAACTTCGCAGCCGCGGAGCTTGTCAAGCTGTGCCATGGCTCTGGCGGCATTCTCGTCGGTCGTTGCGCAGATCGAGAGGGCGTAGAGCGTCTCATCGGTGTGCAGACGGGGGTTCTGATTGCCGAGATGATCGACCTTGAGGTTCTGGATCGGTTCGATGACGTGCGGACTCATCAGCAGCACCTCATCTGGCAGTCCTGCGAAATGTTTGAGTGCATTGAGCAGCAGGGCAGAGGAAGAACCGAGCAGTTCCGACGTGCGTCCGGTCAGGATCGTACCGTCGGGAAGCTCCATCGCCGCCGCCGGCTCGCCGGTCGCGGCCTCCTTTTCGAGTGCAGGCGCCACGACCTTGCGGTCATCGGGAGAAACGCCAGCCTGCTTCATGAGCAGTTCGAGCTTGTAGATCTCGTCCTCGGAAGCCGTGCCCTTGCGTCTGCCGCAGAGCGCGGTATAGTAACGGCGCACGATCTCCTCACGGGAAGCCGCGCAGACCGCCTCGTCGTCAATGATGCAGTTGCCGGCCATGTTGACGCCCATGTCCGTGGGCGATTTATACGGAGATTCGCCGAGAATTTTCTCAAACATCGCATTGAGGACAGGGAAGATCTCGACATCGCGGTTGTAATTGACGGTCGTCTTGCCATAAGCTTCGAGGTGGAAAGGATCGATCATATTCACGTCATTGAGGTCGGACGTGGCGGCTTCATACGCGATATTGACCGGATGGCGCAGGGGGAGATTCCAGATGGGGAACGTCTCAAATTTCGCATAGCCGGCATCTCTGCCGCGCTGATGCTCGTGATACAGCTGGGAAAGGCAGGTCGCCATCTTGCCGGAACCGGGGCCGGGCGCGGTGATGACCACCAGACGGCGCGAGGTCTCGATGTAGTCGTTCTTGCCGTAGCCCTCGTCGCTCATGATGAGAGGGATATTGGACGGATAGCCCTTGATGGCGTAGTGATGGTAAACGCGGATGCCGAGGGATTCCAGACGGCTCTGGAACGCATCGACCGCCGGATTGCTCTCGTAGCGCGTCAGCACGACGCTGGAAACATACAGACCGATCTTCGTAAAGACGTTGTAGAGCCGGATCACGTCCACATCGTAGGTGATGCCGAGGTCGCCGCGGACTTTGTTCTTCTCGATGTCGGCGGCATTGATGACGATGACGATCTCCGCCTCGTCCTTGAGTTTGAGCAGCATCTGAAGCTTGCTGTCGGGCTTGAAACCGGGCAGCACGCGCGATGCGTGGTAGTCGTCGAACAGCTTTCCGCCGAACTCGAGATAGAGCTTATCGCCGAAATGCGCGATGCGCTCGCGGATGTGGGCGGACTGCATTTTCAGATATTTGTCATTGTCGAAACCGATTTTTCCTGCACTCATGAAGACAGATCCTTTCCGTGAAAAACATTATCTCTTTTATTCTATCACAACTGCCGAAAAAAAGCAAGAGTCCGCCAGGAAAAAATCGAAACGTCCATCAAAAAGTCCTTTTGGATCGAATCACTTCTCTTATCACAAAGCCATCACATATTGATCATAAAGCAAACACACGCAGGCTCTATACTAACGTTTAGACAGGGGAGCTTGTGAGAGTTGTTTCCAGATCGGAAGCAGTTTCTAAGGCAGGCTGAGAGGAAGTCCACCAACTTCGACCCTTGGGGAGCGAATGATGCGCCCCGAAACCTGATGCGGATAATGCCGCCGTAGGAAAACCGGAAACATCGGACTTTACGGAAGCATTGCGCAGCGCAGTGCTTCTTTTTTGTTGAATTTTTGTTGAATATGATGCTGCATGGCAGGAGGCTGAGATTTATATGCTCAAACCGGAGACACTCCGGCTGTATGCCGTGACCGACCGCCGCTGGACGGGGGCGCAGACGCTGGAGGAACAGATCGAATCCGCACTTCGCGGCGGCGTGACGCTGGTACAGCTTCGCGAGAAGCACCTGGACGACGCTGCATACCTGGAGGAAGCCAGATGGGCCGCGGCTCTCTGTCACCGCTACGGCGTGCCGCTGATCGTTGACGACAATGTGGAGGTCGCGCTCGCATCGGGCGCGGACGGTGTCCACGTCGGGCAGAATGACATGGCGGCAGGCGATGTCCGAGAACGCCTCGGCGCGGACAAGATCCTTGGCGTGACGGCAAAAACCGTGGAGCAGGCACTTGCGGCGCAGGCGGCAGGTGCGGATTATCTCGGTGTCGGGGCAGTTTTTGCGACCTCGACCAAAACCGATACATGGCAGATCGACCACGCGGAATTCCGCCGGATCTGCGATGCCGTGAACATCCCCGTGACCGCGATCGGCGGCATCACGCGGGAAAACCTGCCGACGCTCGCAGGGCTCGGCATGGACGGTTTTGCGGTCGTGTCCGCAGTTTTCGCGGCAGAGGACATCGAAGCCGAGTGCAGAGCGCTGCGTGCGCTCGCAGAACAGACCGTAACGCAGGCGTGATCTGCGTTCGCAGCGGCAGATCGGGGGCACCACCTTCTGTCGCGATATAAAATAATTCTGTGTTTCGGAAGGAGTTTTGACATGAACACAGCATTAACGATCGCTGGGAGCGATTCCAGCGGAGGCGCCGGCATTCAGGCAGATCTCAAAACGATGACAGCTCACGGTATTTTCGCCATGAGCGCCGTCACCGCGCTGACTGCCCAGAATACGACCGGCGTTACAGGGATCATGGAGGTCACGCCGGACTTTCTGGCGCAGCAGATCGACTGCATTTTCACAGATATTGCACCGGATGCTGTCAAGATCGGCATGGTTTCCTCGATATCCCTCATCTCGGTCATTGCCGAACGTCTGACACGCTACAAAGCGCGAAACATCGTCCTCGATCCCGTTATGGTCGCGACCAGCGGCGCACGGCTCATCGAGGAAACGGCGGTGGAGACACTCTGCCGCGAGCTGATGCCGCTGGCCTGTCTGATCACGCCGAATATCCCGGAGGCGGAGCTGCTCACCGGCAG
>JAFPXW010000018.1 GCA_017394565.1 Oscillospiraceae bacterium
CAATTCCTCATTTTTCCCATTCCGCTTGTTAAAAGCTTGACAAATTCTGCTTTTCAGTGTATAATAGAAGTATCTAAGTTTGAAAGGAATGATGACTATGGGTTTGACACTGACTGAAAAGATCCTCCGCGCACATCTGGTAGACGGTGAGCCGGTCAAGGGCCAGGAGATCGGTATCCGTATCGATCAGACTCTGACACAGGACGCTACCGGTACCATGGCTTACCTCGAATTCGAGGCAATGGGGGTTCCGCGCGTCCGCACAGAACGCAGTGTCGCTTATATCGACCACAATACGCTCCAGAACGGCTTTGAGAATGCCGATGACCACCGCTTTATCGGCTCCGTTGCCAAGAAGCACGGCATCTATTTCTCCCGTCCCGGCAACGGCATCTGCCACCAGGTTCACCTCGAACGCTTCGGCATTCCCGGCAAGACGCTCATCGGCTCTGACTCCCACACCCCCACCGGCGGCGGCATCGGTATGATCGCCATCGGCGCAGGCGGTCTGGATGTGGCTGTCGCTATGGGCGGCGGCGCTTACTATATCACCTACCCGAAGGTTGTCAAGGTCAACCTCACCGGCAAGCTCTCTCCCTGGGTGGCTGCCAAGGACGTCATCCTTGAAGTCCTCCGCCGTCTGTCCGTGAAGGGCGGTGTCGGCAAGGTCATCGAGTACGTCGGCGAGGGCGTCAAGACGCTCTCCGTTCCGGAGCGTGCCACCATCACCAATATGGGCGCTGAGCTGGGCGCTACCACTTCCATCTTCCCGTCCGACGAGATCACCAAGGCGTTCCTCGAAGCGCAGGGCAGAGGTGAGGTCTGGAGCGAGCAGAAGGCTGACGACGACGCCGTTTATGACGAGGTCGTTGAGATCAACCTCTCCGAACTCGTTCCCCTCGCCGCTTGTCCGCACTCCCCGGACAATGTCAAGTCCGTGGGGGAGATCGAGAACGAGAAGGGCGGCAAGCTGAAGGTCGATCAGGTCTGCATCGGCTCCTGCACCAACTCCTCCCTGCTCGACATGATGAAGGTCGCGCACATCCTCAAGGGCAAGACCGTGCATCCGGACGTGTCCCTCGCCATCGCTCCCGGCTCCAAGCAGGTGCTGAATATGATGGCGGACATGGGACTGCTGTCCATCATGATCGACGCAGGTGCGCGTATCCTGGAGTCCGCGTGCGGCCCGTGCATCGGTATGGGACAGTCCCCGAACTCCGGCGGTATCTCCCTGCGTACCTTCAACCGTAACTTCCTCGGTCGCTCTGGTACCAAGGACGGTCAGATCTATCTGGTTTCCCCGGAGCTTGCGGCGATTTCCGCCATCACCGGCTACCTGACGGATCCGCGCGAGATCGGCGAGATGCCAGAATTCGTGCTGCCGGACAAGTTCACCGTTCATGACAACATGATCGCACTGCCGGCTTCTGAGGAGGAAGCAGATTCCGTCGAGATCCTCCGCGGCCCGAACATCAAGCCCTATCCGGAGACTGCGCCGCTCGAGGCTTCCATCGAGGCACCGGTTTCCCTCAAGGTCGAGGACAACATCACCACCGACCACATCATGCCGGCCGGCGCCAAGATCCTGCCGCTGCGCTCCAATATTCCGGCGATCTCCCAGCACTGCTTCACGGTCTGTGATGAGACCTTCCCGACGCGTGCCAAGGAACTCGGCAAGTCCATCATCGTCGGCGGCGCGAACTACGGTCAGGGCTCGTCCCGTGAGCACGCAGCCCTCGCACCGCTGTATCTGGGCATCAAGGCAGTGCTCGTGAAGTCCTTCGCGAGAATCCACCGCGCAAACCTCATCAATGCCGGCATCCTGCCGCTGACCTTCGTCAACGAGGCGGATTATGACAGCATTTCGCAGGGCGATGTGCTGGTGCTGGCGGACATCCGTGCCAAGGTCGAGGCTGGCGAGCAGCAGCTCACGGTGCTCAACAAGACCACCGGCAAGGAGATCCCGGTTCTCTGCGAACTCACCGGCAGAACCAAGGACATCATGCTCGCAGGCGGTCTGCTGGACTATACCCGTGAGAACCTGAAATGACCCATAACGGTCTGCCAGAAAATCGATTCAGAAACCTGCCGCTTGCCATCGGTCTGGCACTATTAGCGTATTTGGGAATCATTCTGCTTCTCGGTTGGCTTTTTCCGAAAGGCAATAAGGATGTCCATGCCGGTATCGGCTTGGCGGCAGGTGTATTGATTTGCTTTATTATTGGATTTTTGACATAATTTGTGTGAATAGGATAAGTAAACCGGAGAAAGTCTATGATTCGTAATCTGAACATCAAGTTTGGCA
>JAFPXW010000153.1 GCA_017394565.1 Oscillospiraceae bacterium
CGCAGCCCCCTGCAAGTAAAGCCCCCTTCCTGGGAAGGGGGTTGGGGGATGGGGGAAAGAAGGACGCTTGTTCAATTTGTTAAGTTGTTGGCATAGGGCTGGCACCCCCCTGCTCTGCATAAGCGATCAGCTGCGCTCGCAAACTCGCTGACTGCCTGCTTATCCCCACACATTTCACACATTCCACACCGGAAACTTCACAGTTCTTTCCGGTTGATTTCACAAACACCGCAAAAAAATTCCATAAACATCCTGTATACTATAGACAATGAAACAAAACAAACCACTCCCCCAGAAAGGAAGCGATCGTATGAAATCCAACGTTACCAGAATGATGCTCCTCAGCGCGGTCTTTGCACTCGCAGCGACCGGCTGCAATGTGAATACAGCCGATACCTCCACCATCGCCGAGACCTCAGCGGCGGCAGAAACCGATGCCAATACCGCGGAATCCTCCGTGACACACGAGACCATCACCTTCAATTTCCCCGAAACGACCGAGGCACAGGCTTCCGCTGAGACCGATGCCGCCGACAGCACACAGTCCTCCGGGATCGTGACCGCTTCCTACACCGGCAGCAGCACGGGCGCACTCGATACCACCGACCTCTTTACCGACCGCGACCTGGCGCAGACCGCTGACCTCTCTGACGCGCAGGAGATCACCCTCACGGACGGCGCGGATATCAGCATCACGGAAGCCGGCGTGTATGTCCTCTCCGGAACTGCCGCGGACTGCACCGTCACCGTGAATGCCGCAGAGGATGCCAAGGTTCAGCTCGTCCTTGACGGCGTGAACATCACCAATGACGATTTTCCGGCGATCTACGTCGTTTCCGCCGATAAGGTATTCGTCACCTCGACCGGATCGAACAGCCTGTCCGTCACCGGCAGCTTCACGGCGGACGGCGAGAACAATACGGACGCGGTCATCTATTCCAAGTCCGACCTCGTGCTGAACGGCACCGGTTCGCTGGACATCACCTCCATGTATGGCAACGGCATTTCCGGCAAGGATGACCTCAAGGTCACCGGCGGCACCTACACCATCCAATCGGCAGAGGACGCCATCGAAGCCAACGACTCCATCTCCGTGTGCGGCGGCAGTTTCACCATCACCACCAATCAGGACGGCCTGCACTGTGAGAATGACGCCCTCGACGGCGCGATCTACATCGCAGACGGCACCTTCACCATCCAAGCCGCAAGCGACGGCATCCGGGCGACTTCCATCCTCCAGATCGACGGCGGCACGTTCAGCATCACCGCAGCCGAGGGACTCGAGGCGACCTACGTCCAGATCAACGGCGGCGGCATCCAGATCACAGCCAGCGACGACGGCATCAACGCGACGGACAAGTCCGGCGGCGCGTACACTGTTCTTGTCGAATTCAACGGCGGCAGCACCACCATCAGCATGGGGCAGGGCGACACGGATGCTGTCGATGCCAACGGCTCGGTCATCGTCAATGACGGCACCATCAACATCACCGCGCCGACCTCCTCTTTCGATTATGACGGCACTGCGGAATACAACGGCGGCACGATCATCATCAACGGCGAACAGGTCTCCGAGATCCCCCAGTCCATGATGGGCGGCGGCGGTTTTGGCGGTCAGGGCGGCTTTGGCGGCAATGGCGGAAACTTCGGCGGCAGAGGCGGCAGGATGATGTATTAATTCAGCGTTTTCCAATCCTCACTTGATACAGGCAAGCCCCTTTCCGGAAGATGGAAAGGGGCTTGGTATTTTTTTGAATCAAGAAGAATGAATGGTGAATAAAGAATAGTGAATAAAGAATAATGAATAAAGAAATGTTCAACGCGCCGTCCCGAAAAACACCTGATCAAAGAAATCCTTCGTCTGTTCCTCGCCGAGCGCGGACTTGAACACATTGGTCGAGACGCCGCCTTTGGAAATGAGGTTATCGCAGTATTCCTGCGTGATCGCAAGCTTTTCGGCAGCCTGCGCATCGTCCATCGGGGGCAGCGCATCGCAGGCGTCCAGATACAGCGAGAGCGCATCGCAGAACATCGCCTGCATCGTGGCGTCGTCTTTTTTAAGCTGCTTGTGGAGGGCAATGGTCAGGAGATGATCGTACCATGCAGATTCGGTCTCTAGCTCCGTGATGTCGGCATAGTTTGTTTTGAGTTCGCCGATGACCGCGAGCGCCTGCTGGTAGTCCGGCGCATCCACATCCGGCGTGAGGTCGTAGAATTCCGTGTAGGCCTTGCGGTTGCCGAAGATGTACATATAGTCCATCGACAGCAGCGGCGCGTCCTTTTCGTAGGGCGTCACCACGAACGAGACCATCTGCATGAAGCCCATGTTCGTCGTCATGACCGACAGATTGCCGATGTCCTGCACGTCGTACTGGGACACGTCGAATTTCATCACGCCGTACATCTTGATCTCGCTGTAGTCTCCGGCATCGACCGGCGTGACGGTGCGGCGTTCCTGAAGCTCTGCCATGCCGGCGTCGATGGCGGTGTGCATGGCTTTCAGGTTGACGTGCGCATTCCACGCAAAGAAGCCGACGACCGCGGCGATGATGAGCAGGAGGATGCCCAGAATGACAGGGGCTTTGCGCTTCTTGGGAGTGGTGGTGTTTGACATGGGTTTGAAATTCCTTTCTGATGAAACTTTTAAAAAACGTCCTGAACTCCGCACGAATTCCCCCGAAAACAGGAACACTGCCTTCGGGGGAATACGAGTATGGGAGTAGTTGATTCGCGTAAATCAGCGATGCTCTTAGTCCACCAGCTCCACGCGGACATTCTGGAAATGTACCGCAGCGGTCGA
>JAFPXW010000154.1 GCA_017394565.1 Oscillospiraceae bacterium
CCGTAGGATTCCACAGCCGCCACCTCCGTAAAGCCGCCCAGCTGATCCGAGCTGGAACCGAAGATGAACAGCAGATTGCCCTCCTCGTCGTACTGGAACACTCTGCCGGAGGTCAGGTCGAGGCAGTTGATGTTGCCGTCGTCGGAGATCTCGATGTCGCAGATCATGGACTGGTAGTTTTTATTGGTGTTGCTGTCGTAGACCGACTGAATGTCGCCCCACGAGGTATCCAGACTGGAAAACAGATTGTTTCCGGCAGGATTCAGCTTCTTGACGGTATCCTTCTTCTGGGATGTGGACTGCGTGCAGGTGTAGATGAAGCCCTCGTCGTCCAGATCGAAATTCGTGATACCGGACGGAACGGTTCTCGCCTGACGGGAACGCATCTCCTCGGTCGAGATCAGCTTCCAGAAGTAATTCGCGATGACCTGCGAGGTCGCCTCCACGGTGTTGGCACCGTAGTAGCCCTGGAATTCGCCGTCTGCATTGAACATTGCCGCACCGGTCGTGATATTGCCGAGGACGATGTAGACATTGCCTGCCTTGTCCGCGATGACTTTCTGCGGCAGGAAGGTCAGTTCCTGCGAGAACAGCTCCGATGTGGGCTTGGTGATCTCCTGCTGGACATGGCCGTCATAGTCGCAGACCAGCACACGGGAATTGTTATAGTCCGCGATGTAGATGAGGTCGGTTTCCGGTGCGACGTATACGCCTTCCGGAGATTTCAGATGCGTCACCGAGCCGTCGGGCATGATGAAATCCTCCATGACCATCACGACTTCACTGAGTTCGGAATTGGTCACAACGATCCGGTTGTTCTTGGTATCGACGATGAAGAACTGGTCATACGCATCTCGGAACAGATCGGACGGCTCGGAGAAATTCCCGATGCCCAGATCGTCGCCGCTGACGGAACGTGCCGCAAGGTAGCCAGCCTGTGATGGGATGGCTTCCTCCCAGCGGTCGTAGTTGTACACATCGTAATGCTCCTCCGCAGATGCCGCCATGCTCATCAGCGAGCTTGCGGTCAGCACTGCGGCAAGGGCAATGGATGCGAGCTTTCTGAATTTGTTCATAGCCGCACCCCCTTTAATCCTTGATGCCCGAATGTGCCATCGTTTCGATGACATTCTTCTGGGCAAGCATGAAGATCACGATCGGCGGCACCAGCATGAAGATCGCACCGGCTGCCGCAACGCCCATTCGCGCAAGTCCTGCGCTGCCTGCCTGTGCCACAACGGTCGGCAAGGTCTTGAGGGCTTCGTTATAGACGAGCGTACCGCCCTGAATATTCCATGCGCCCTGGAAGGCGAAAATGATCATGGTCATCAGTGCCGGTTTCTGGTTCGGCATGACGATCTTCCAGCAGATGGTGAACATATTGGCACCGTCCACCTTTGCGGCTTCGATCATCGCATCCGGAACGGTGGACATCGACTGGCGCATCAGGAACAGGCACATCGGGCTTGCCACGGACGGCAGGATGAGTGCCCAGTAGGTGTTGATCATGTGGAGTCTTGCCATGACGATGTACTGCATGATGTAGATGACGTTCGACTGATACAGCAGGGATGTGACGATCAGCTTATTGAGGAAATTGCCGCCGGGGATCCTGCACTTTGCCAATACGAAGGCTGCCATGGATGCAAACACGCACTGCGCAACCGTGACGCACACGGTGACAAAGACGGAATTGAAGACATACCGCGAGAACGGCACCCACATCTCGGAGAGTGTCTGGAACATATCGCGGAAATTATCAAGTGTCGGATCCAGGACATAGAGCTTCGGCGGGAAAATGAACAGTTCATGCACCGGCTTGATGGACATAATGACCATCAGGTAGATCGGGAACAGCATGAACAGTCCGAGGATCAGCAGGAATGCGAAAATGCCGATCGTACCTGCCAGACGGCTGCCGACTGCTTTATTGGAGCCTTTCACGGTTTCGATGGTTCTTGCCATGTGTCAGCCCCCCTTAGTCCATGAAGTTGCTCAGCAGCTTGCTGATGAGCTTGTTGCACACGAGCATTGCCACGAACAGGATCATACAGATTGCGGATGCGTAGCCCATCTCGTAACGCACCCAGCCGTAGTCGTAGGCGTGCGTCATGATGGTGTGTGCCTTGTAATCGGTACTCGGAAAGCCGACCAGCGTCTGTGCGACCGTTCCGGCTGTGAACGAACCGACGATCTGCATGACAGCGGCAAACATGAGCTGCGGCCCCATCGACGGGATGGTGATATAGAGCAGCTCCTGCCAGCGGTTCTTGATGCCTTCGATCGCGCCGGCTTCGTACATACTGCGGTCGATATTCTGGAAGCCTGCACGCAGCGCCAGGAAGCCTGCGCCAAGCGAGATCCAGAGCTGCACCACGATGACCGAACCCAGAATGTACTTGCTGTCCGTGAGCCACTGGATCGGGGAGGTGATGAGTCCCAGACGCAGCAGCGCGGAGTTCAGGTAGCCGTAGGTGTCGCCGGAAAAGATGAGCTGCCACGAAATGAAGACATTTGCCATCGACGGCGCATAGAAGATCAGCGTGAAGATGGTCTTGAGCTTCGGATGCAGCTCATTGATGAGCCATGCGAGCAGGAAGCAGAGGATATAACTCAGCGGCCCTGTGAAGATCGCAAAGACGAGCGTGACGCGGATGGACTGAATGAAGATCGTATCATTCAGGAACAGCGTCGTATAGTTGGACAGCCCGACGAATTTCGGCAGCTGCACCATGTCGAAGTCAGTAAAGCCCATAGGCAGTGACATCACGACTGGTATGATCGTGAACACGAGGAATACCAGCATGAAAGGTGCCATCATCAGATAGCATTCCTTATTCTGTTTCACTTGCAGCCAGAGCATACGGCGCTCCTCAGCTTTGGAGCGCTGACCGATCTGCGCAGAATCCAAATGAAACCCCTCCTTAAATATTGTGTTTTCTTTTCTTTTTTATTCGGCGGAAAGTCCGAGGTTCTCGCGCTTTCTGTTGATCTCGGTGTTGATGTCGCGGTTGTACCAGAGCAGCGTATCACGCGGATTTTCGTTGTTATTGACGGTTTCGCGGAATGCGTTCATGATGTTTCGTGTCACGGCGTAGGAAGCCGGAATGATCGGGATCTCGACAAGTTCATCCTGTGCCGTCAGCAGCGTCTGCTGTTCGGATTTCGACCACGAAAGCTGTGTGATGGCTTCGCGGTTGGCAGGTGTGTAGCGTCCGAGCTGTCCGAGCAGGCCTTCGATCTGCGTTCCGTATTCGACCTGCACCTCGGTGGACGTGAACCACTTGAGGAAATCCCACGCGCCGTCGATGTCCTTGCACTGATTGAAGATGACCGCGCCAGACGAGGTGGAATTAACAGCGTGCGAAACGCTGCCGTCTGCCTGCATCGTGCCGGGGATCTGTGCGAAATCCCACAGACCGCGGATCTCAGGCGATGCAACCGTGAGCTGATTATAGAAGCTGTAGTCTGCGATGACGATCGGGTATTCGCCGGTACGGAACCGGTTGAAGCCGTCGTAGGTCTGCTCGAAGCCGTACTTCGTATACAGATCCGTCCACTGCTCAAACGCCTTGACAGCGACGATGTCGTCAAAATTGGTCTTTGTCTGCGCGTCGTTGTAGTAATTCATGCCGTTCTGGAGCATGAGCGCCGCGAAGGTGTGACCGGATTCGGTCGCTGCGGAAATACCGGTGATGGCCGGCAGCACAAGTCCCATGTACATATAGTTTCTCTGGAGCGCCGGCAGCATATCAATGATGTCATCCCAGGTCTGCGGCACTTCATTGTAGCCGAGTTCGGAGAGAACGTCCTTGCGGTAGAACATCATTGCCCAGCTCTGCGTCAGCGGCAGACCGTAGACGCCGTTGTCGTACTGATACGGCACGGTCGCGTACTGCTGGAACCGTCCGGCAACCTCCTGATAATCCGGGAACTGCGAGAGATCCGTCAGCAATCCTCTGGCTGCGAGGTTGACGGGGAATTCGCCGCCGAGGAACAGCGCCACATCCGGGCCTTTTCCGGCAAGTGTCGCTTCCACGACACCGCCGACCACGAGGTTGACGGAAATATTGGTGTCATACTCCTGCGCGAATTCGCTGTCCACGAGGGACTTGACGACAAGCGCCTGATCTCGTCCGAGGGACACCCAGACATTGACTGCATCCTCGCCGGTCTCATCGGAGAGGTTGGTGTAGTCCTCAAAGAAGGAACTCGTGAAGCGCTGCCAGCTGTAGCCTGCCTGCCTGAAAACGTTTTCCTTGACAGGCGAAAAGTCCATATCGGGAGACGCCACCTCGATGTAATCCACTTCGAGAGGCTGCCCTCTGTAGTCGATCATCCACGCGGAGAGCGCGGTGATATTTTCCTTGATCTGGCTGAGGTAATCCGGGATACGCAGCGGACGCTCCACGCAGGAATCCAGCACGAGATACATACGCTCCAGCGCTGCCGCCTCCGAGCCCTCGGAACCTGCAAGCGTCTCGATGTCGTTCTTGATGCGCTTGAGGTCGGCGGACAGACGCTCGAAATTCTCCAGCAGATCCGGGATCTTCTCGTGGACATAGTAGTCCGTGTACTGGTCGGGCGACGGGCCGGTGATCATCAGGATCTTGCGGTAGTAAGTATTGATGTCCAGCACCGCGGCGTCCAGGACGCGCATGGATTCGCCGATCTCGCCGGGGATGACCTCCATCGTGAGGGTGTGATCCTCTCCGCCGGTGAGGTAGACCATCAGCTCGTCGCCGTTTTCACCGGTGGTGGTGACGCTCTGCCAGTCGGTGTCATAATAGAACCGCACCTGATCGAGTTCCTTGCAAGGAACCTGGCCGTCGATGTAGATGCGGCGGTTGGAATAGAAGCCGCGCATTTCGTTCTGACGCGCCTTGATGCCAAGCTTGTACCAGCCGTCCGATTTCAACTCCTCGCCGGGGATCGTCCAGGTGATGGTCTGCATCGCCTGATTCCAGTTGCCGGAGCCGATGGTGTTGTACATGGTTTTCGCCGGATTGGACGGTGATGCGAGGTAGCTGCTGTTGTCGTTGGTCGGGTACAGGGTGGAATCGCTCTTGTAGTCGGCAGCCTCTCCCTCGATGCGGATGAGCGTGCCGGAAGCCGTTCCCTGTCCTGCGGATGCCTTGTAGTCAGCATAATCCGGCAGTTCCTCCGGATTGTAGAATTTAAATTCATCCAGCGCAAAATAGCCCTTCGTGATCTGGAAGGTCACATCGTGCGTGCCCTTGTCCAGATGAAAGAGCAGCGGATCATTGAACAGTCCGTCCACATCCAGCAGCGGACTATCCATCCAGCGTCCGGTCTGCTTCTGGGAGGGGCGCACCTGATTGCCGCGGGAGTCATAGGTGATCTCGCCGTCGTTGACGTAGACCTTGTTGAGCGTAGCACGGGTGGCAGTGTCGTAGGGGGACTCGCCGTCGATGAGGATGGAGAATTCGATATTCGCCATATTCGACGGGATCGGCAGGTACGAGAAGCCGACACAGTAGGTGCCGCTTTCGGGGATGGTCACTTCATAGGTGACCTCGCCGTCGGGACAGTCCCAGATGAGGACATCATCGCGGTTCTCCTGCCCATACTCCGCGCCGCAGCTGCCGAGAGAGATGCCGCTTTCATCCGGCGCGGACTTCGACCGGAAATCGCTTCCCCTGACAACGACCTCGGCCTCCGGACGGATATCGTCCTTGTACTGGTCATAATAGCTCGAATAGGTGATCTGCGGCTCGTACATCAGGGAGGACTCGTCCGCGGATTCCACAGTCAGCTCCGGCGTATTTCCCTGATCGTCCGGTGCGGTTTTCTCTGCCGCCGACACGATCGGTACTGCCGTCTGGAGTACCAGAAATGCCGAAAGCAGCGAGCTGACAAACCGCAGGGACATGGATTTGTTCTTCAGAATCATCTCCGCCTTTCTGTCGGGGCTGCCTGTCGAGGTTCCAGCAGGCAGTGCCCTGTCTTTCATCATCTTCCTGTGGGAACGAATGGAGATTTCCACAAACCGTTCCGATTTTTAGTGCATAGGAATACATTATTATTATAGCAACAAATTGCGAGACTGTCAAGCTTTTTTCGCATATAATACACAAAAAAAATATTGCATATTCATACTTTATGCACACCTTTGTAAAAATCCATCCAAAAACAGTATTTGTTAAATATTTTACTATATACAAAACTGACGATACTTCGCCATTCTTCTGTCGTTTCGTGCGGTAAACACCTCCCGGAAAACTTTTTTTACAAAAAGGCTTGATTTTTTCTGAAAATATGTTAGAATAGATATAGCAGGATGGAAAGCCCATCCGCAGGAAATCAACATGGAGGTGTATACTATGGCATATCAGATCACTGACGCTTGCATCAGCTGTGGTGCTTGTGCAGACGAATGTCCGGTTAGCGCAATTTCTCAGGGCGATGACAAGTACGTTATCGATTCTGACGCTTGTCTGGATTGCGGCGCTTGCGCAGGTGTCTGTCCCGTAGAGGCTCCGCAGGCCGGCTAATCACGGAACCGATGCACAAAAAAAGACAGCCCCGACCGGTTTTTCCGGTATGGGCTGTTTTTTTATTTTTTTGGGGGATGCATGAAAGCGACACATTCCGCCGGAGCTTTGTGGTATACTATTCCTACAACGTATGTAAGGAGATGGTCGGATATGACAAAAAGCTTTCTGCACTTCCCCCGCCGGCCGCGCAGCACCGTCTACCTCGAACTGCACGGCTACAACGGATGTCTGTATCGTCTGGTCAGCCCGAAAAAGGACAAGACCTACTCGGTGGAGATCACCCGTCCCGGCGCAAAGGGCAATGCCGTTCTGCGCGAATTCACGCAGGATCTGCGCGATGCGGAGGCGTTCACGCGCTTTCTGGTGGAGACCGGTGCCAGACCGGAGCAGCTTCCGCACGCGGCGGCGGCTTACTACTGTGCCAAACACAGCGGATGAACGCGGTGCAGCCCCGAAGCATAACACTTCGGGGCTGCGATTTTTTTGGTGGAAATTACTTGGTCGGCAGTGCGTCGATCAGCTCTACAACATACTTGAGGATGTTGAGGGAGTCGGTCGATTCTACCTTTTCGTTCAGGTCAACGTCTGCACGAGCCTGCGCATCAGTATCAAGCTTGTCAGAACCCAGCAGGTACTTATTGAGCGCGATGACATCCATGATGTCGACCTTCTTGTCGTCATTGACATCGCCGTACATGATGTCCTTCGCCGTGGTGGATTCCTTGGTTTCAGTGGGCTTTTCGGTCGTCGGCTGTGCGGTCGTTTCGGTGGTGTCGGTCTTATCCTCAACCGAAACCGCAGACGGTGTCGTACCGTCCGGCTCCGTACCGCCGAGGAGATTGCCCTCGCCGTCGTAGATGCAGATATAGTCCGTCTTGACCTCGTTGCCCTTGCCGAACATCTCAGAGTCGGTCAGGACAGGCAGTTCCTGATAACTCCAGTCGTTCTTCGGATCCCACATATCGCCGTAATACATAACCACGATGAACTGGTACTTCTTACCGGAGTTGGCGATCTTGTAGCCGTCCCAGCTTACTTCAACATAGTAGGTATTCGCCTTCTTGTCGTACTTGATGAGCTGCTCGTTGATAATGCCGTCGCCGCCTTCCTCGGCTGCCTCTGCGGAGGACTGGTCATAAGCCTCGGTCGCCTTGACACCGGCGATATTGCTGATCTCAGAGCCGTCGATGTAGTAACGAACCTTGATCTGATCGACCGGCTTCGGGGAATCGGTTCTCACGAGGAAGGAAACCTTGGTCGTGCCTGCGCCGTCATCATGCAGATCGTCTACTGCGAAGGCTTCGATCCAGTAGTTGTTGGAAACCTCGCCGTCCTCACCGGCATTTGCTTCTGCCGGCGGGAAATCCGCGTCGATCTCGTCGGATTCGCTGCCGTAGAAGTGCCACAGACCTGCTGCTGCGCCAACGAATGCCGCATTGTAGTCGATGGTAACCTCGTTATAGATCCAGTCTGCGGTCACGTCGTTGTGTGCGTCCTTACCGTCAGGGCCGCCGACGAGTGCGCCGTAGAGTACATGGCGCTGCGGAGAGGTATCCTCAGCCTCCAGTGTACCGGAAGATGCACGGTGGTGCGGATTCTTGCAGGAGTAATCATTATAGCCGACGATGAAGCATCTCGGACCGCTCTTTACGCCGTCCTCACGGGGCTCCATGTAGGTGATGTCGTTCTTGCCCATGAGGTATTCCATCTGTCCCTTTGCCCACTCAGAACGCTTGGAGGGCTTGTCGCCGTTGTGGTACTTGTCGTACAGCAGATGGATGAGCTGCATCGCGGTATCGTAACGTGCAGAACCCCAGGTACTCAGGAAGGAATAGCCCTGCGGCGTGGAGTAATTCTTCTCCCAAACGTCGAGCGCCTTCTCGATCATTGCCCAGTAATCTGCCGGATCGTACTGGTTCTTGCCCTGTGCCTCGCGGTACATATTCTGGAGGTCGAGATCCGGATGTGTCTCGTCAATGATCGCCAGACGCAGGATCGCACCGCTCCACATATCGTTCCAGCAGTAGCACCAGCCGTCCGCCGCGTAAATGTCAAGCTTCGGGAGCGCCTGCTTGAGGTAGGTCACATCATCGGTCGCGGTATAGAGCCAGGTCGCGCACCATACGAAATCATCCGTCCACTTGGAGGAACCATAGTACTGCTTCGGACCGTCGCCGTTGTCGGAGAGCACAGTCAGGTACTCCTCCTCGCCCTTCAGGCCTTCCACGAACGGGTATGCGAAATCATACAGTGCCTTGCCGTATTTGAGGGATTCCTCAGCATACTCCGGATCGGTGTCCTTGAAGTTGAGGTAGTTGATGATGAGGGAAGCCGCTGCGGAGAAGCAGTAGTCTACCTGCGGCTTGTCTGCGGTCAGGAAGAACGCCGGACGGGACATACCGTCTGTTTCCGGCGACTGCCAGTACTTGTGGTCGATGTCGCCGTCGCCGACCTGATAGCAGTGTGCAACGACCTTGCCGTCCTCGTCGAGGAACGTGCAGCGCATCAGGTAGTCATTGAAATGGCGCAGGATGGTCTCGATATGGCCGTCGAGGTTGTTCTTGGTGTAGGACTCGCGGAATTCATAGTAGCCAAAGCCCAGGGTTGCAGCGGAATAGTTCTCCGGCATACCGAACTCGACATGGTCGCCGGCATCGTGGAAACCGCCGGATACATCGACGCAGCCGTCACCGTCGGGATCGAGATAAGGGCTCAGCTCCTTGATCTGTGCCTCGGTCAGGTTCACACCGGTGCTGTCCTTGTCGATCGGGTGCAGCGGAACCTTGGCATCGCTCAGGTGGCAGTCACCTCTCCACGACAGCAGGGATTTCTCCTCAACGCCCTTGCCGCACATATTGGCATCGTAGAACGTCATGGAATGCTGGAGCAGACGTGCAAAATTGACATCAATGTCCGCATCCGCCGCAGTGACATTCATGGCAGGCGAAAAGCCCGACAGCACACTGGTCGCAAGCAGTGCAGCGCTTGCAGCGGCAGCCTTGATACGGCTGCTGATGGAATGCTTCATAATTTTTCATCCTCCTCTTGGGATCGCGCGATGCTGCCCCATAGCAGCGCTCTTTCCACGCAAATCCGTATATATTTATTATAAATGTTTTTTCGGTAAATGTCAATAGTTTTTCTACATTTTGTAGACTCAGGATTGTCATAAAAAATATTTTTGGAAAACCCCATAAATTCTGGTACAGTCAGACGTATCAGAAGTAACAGAGGTCACAAAATTAACTTTTTTAAGCGCGGCATACTCTGATTTTTACCTCACGGAACGTGATCACCCAAGCCCATTTTTAAGGAGGAATTACCATGAAACGAACGCTCTCTATGTTACTCGCCCTGCCCCTCGCAATTGCCCTGACGGGATGCGGAATGCAGCAGGAACGGCTGTATCAGGTCGATCCGGCGGATGATCAGCAATCCGGGCCTGACGATCCATTGCAGCTGCGTCCGGAACCGGTCGATGACATTCCGTATGGCGCAGGCATCTATGGCGAAGAGCCGGAAGAACCCTATCCTGTGACACTTCCAGACTTCGACAGCATCACGCAGGAGGATGTCCTGCGCCGGCTGGAGAATCCGAGCCCTGCTTATTATGACGATACATACGAGGTCTACATCCCGACCGGAAACGGCGATCCTGTGGAGGAATTGCAGGCGGATTTCCCGAATCTGCGCATAGAAGTCATGGATGAAACGGAAACCTACACGCTGTGCAGATTCGCGGACAGCGACAGACTGCTGGTGCGCATCCTCAAGCAGTTCCATCAGGCAGGGAACGGCTATGCCTATTATGATGGCACGCTGGAAGCGGAGGATGTCATTGAGAATTTCAGCATGATCCTGCATTTCGGCTCCAACGGTCATGATCTGAAAGTCCTCAGCTACGCCTATCGGGACGATCCGGAGATCAAGTGCGTGTGCTATGATTTCTACGCCGTGGATGTCGCGGAGGATGGGCGTGCAAGGCTGGGATATTACTCCTACTGCATCGACCGCGAGGACAGGATGTTCTGCTATGAAGCGCCGGACTGGAATCTGATGAATTACTTCGAGATCCCCGACGCTGAACAGCCCGAAACCGCACCGCCGCCGGAGGCTGGACAGGCGGAAACGATCACCCAGGCAGATCCCGATGCGGTGGAAAAGGTCTCTGAGGCGATCGACGCGCTCATGCAAACCGACGAATGGCAGCAAGCCGGTGAAGACAAGCGCAAGAAGCTCGCCTTTGTGCTGCTCTCCGACCTTGCCGAGCGCGGACTTGTCATAGCAGACAGCATCTATGTCCCAGAAAACAGCGATGTGGTGAACTTTTCCTACATCGGCGGTGCAGGCGGCAACATCAAGGTAATGCCGTTTGATCCGAATTGCAACTAAATTTCACGAAAAACAAACCGGACTGCATGGATCGACAGCAGTCCGGTTTTGTGCGTTATTTCTTCTTTTTCTTGCGAACCGAAAACCCGAAATCGCCGCATTTTCGTCCGAGGGCGAAGTATTCCCCATGCGCATAGGCCAGCAGCCCTGCCTGCTGGAGATTGAGCTTGCCCTTGCTGTTGAGGAAGCGTTCCTCGACGGAAACACCTGTAATTTCAGCCCAAAACA
>JAFPXW010000155.1 GCA_017394565.1 Oscillospiraceae bacterium
AAATCCGCAGGAATACTGTATGTATTGCAAGGATTTCAGGCAAAGATACGGTGCAAAGATGCCGAAAAGACGGCTGTTGGAAGATTTTAAACAGGCTCTAAGAAGCCGAACCACGGATGTGACGTCCGTGATCTTCAAGATTGCCGCAGCTGCGGCGGAAGGGAATGATAATCATGACAATCGCCTTAATCGCACACGACGCTAAGAAGGAGCTGATGGTTCAGTTCTGCATCGCTTATTGCGGCATCCTGTCGAGATACAATCTTTGCGCAACCGGTACGACCGGCAAGAATGTCAGTGAAGCGACCGGTTTACCGATCCAGAGGTATTTCAGCGGTTCTCAGGGGGGCGGCGAGCAGATCGCTGCACGCATCTCATGTAATGAGATCGACGTGCTGCTGTTCTTCCGCGATCCGAATTCCAAAAATCCGACAGAGGAGAACGACATGACACTGCTGCGCCTGTGCGATGTACACAATGTTCCGGTTGCGACCAACATTGCGACGGCAGAGGCATTGATCATGGCGCTCGAGCGCGGTGATCTGGATTGGCGTGAGATCGGCAATCCGACACTGTGATCGGTACCAAAAATCACACATAAAGGTCTGCTGTGAAGCCGCACCCTGCGCACCAGCAGACTTTTCCATGCATACAGATAAGCTCCCTCATCGGGGGAGCATGAGGAGGAACATCTATGGCATTACTCAAGCGCCCGAACGGTACGGAGGACATTCTCCCCGGCGCGTCTGCCGAGTGGCAGGCACTGGAAAACTTTCTGCGTGATACCGCGCACGTTTCCGGTTTTCAGGAGATCCGCATCCCGACCTTTGAGCAGACGGAGCTGTTCTCCCGCGGCGTCGGCGAAACGACCGATGTCGTGCAGAAGGAAATGTACACCGTTTCCGCCAAGGAGAGTACCTTCACGCTGCGTCCGGAGGGCACAGCCGGCACCATCCGCGCGATCCTGCAAAATGGCCTGCTGAATGAGGCACTTCCGCAGCGCGTGTATTACATCCTGTCCTGCTTCCGCCACGAGCGTCCGCAGGCCGGCAGACTGCGCGAATTCCACCAGTTCGGCGTGGAAATGGCTGGCTCGAAGGAGCCCATCGCAGATGCAGAGGTCATCTCGCTGGCACACCAGATCATCACGGAACTGGGCGTGAAGGACGTGGAACTGCACATCAACTCCATCGGCTGCCCGAATTGCCGGAAGAATTACCACAACGCGCTGCGCGAGTATTTCCAGCCGCACAGAGCGGAACTCTGCGAGACCTGCCAGGAACGTCTGGAGAAGAACCCCATGCGCCTGCTCGACTGCAAGAGCCCCATCTGCAAGGAGATCGGCAAGGATGCGCCTGTCATCCTCGATTATCTGTGCGACGACTGCAAGTCGCACTTCGAGAAGCTCAAGAGCAACCTCACGCTCCTCGGCATCGACTATTCCGTGGATCCGAAGATCGTGCGCGGACTGGATTACTACACAAAGACCGTGTTCGAGTTCGTGACGACTTCCATCGGTGCGCAGGGAACCATCTGCGGCGGCGGCCGTTACGACGGCCTGATCGAGCAGCTTGGCGGCCCGGCCACTCCGGCACTCGGCTTCGGCATGGGACTGGAGCGCCTGCTGCTGACACTGCACAACCAGGGCGAAACGCTCGCAGAACCGGCACCGTGCGACCTCTACATCGTCCCGATGGGCGAAAAGGCGGCGGACAAGGCACTCCAGATCACCGCACGGCTCAAGCGCGAGGGGACCGCTGCACAGACCGATGTCATGGGCAGAAGCCTGCGCGCACAGATGAAGTATGCGGACAATATCGGCGCACGGTTCACGATGGTCATCGGCGACAATGAGCTGGAAACCGGCGAAGCTGCGCTGAAAAATATGCGCACCGGCGAGAAGATCAACATGAAGCTTGACGACAGCTTTGCGGAAAGCTTCTTTGACATCGAGATCGCCGACCGTTTCGCGCGGGAGGAAGAAGCAGAAGGCTAAGAGCCTGTTTAAAATCTTCCAATAGCCGTCTACACAGCATAAGCGACCAGCACAAAATCAAAGATTTTGGCTGTCTGCTTATTTTCGGCATCTTTCCGCCCTGACTTAGCCCGTCCTTCTTGCAATACATACAGTATTGCTGCGAAGAACGTGCGTCGTCATGACGAAAATCTGCTTGAAAATCCAGCTATCTCCAGATATTAAACAAGCACTTACTGCTTCGTCATCGCGGCCAGCAGGGAGCGCAGACGGATCTTGGCTGCACCGAGGTTGTTGATCTCGTCGATCTTGAGCTGGGTGTAGAGTTTGCCGTGAGATTCCAGGATGCTGCGCACCTCGGCGGTCGTGATGGCATCAATGCCGCAGCCGAACGAAACAAGCTGCACCATCTGCATATCCGGCTGTGTGGTCACATACTGCGCCGCGCGATACAGGCGGCTGTGGTAGGTCCACTGGTTGTAAACGTGCAGATCCGGCATTTCGCCCAGCGGTGCGACGCTTTCCTCCGTGATGACTGCCAGTCCCAGGCTCGTGATCAGTTTGTGCAGTCCGTGGTTGATCTCCTTGTCGAGGTGGTACGGTCTGCCGGCGAGGACGATGATCTTTCGGCCCTCGGCTCTTGCCTGCGTGATGATCTCCTGCGCCTTCTGCTGGATGCCTGCGCGGAAATCGTCATGCGCCTGATATGCCGCTTCTGCCGCATCTGCGATCATTCTGCCGCCGATGTGGAAGCGTTCGAGTGCCCGTTTCATCGACTTGATGAGCTGTTTCTTGTCATTGATGTCGATGTAGGGGTACATGAAATTATCTTTGTTCAGTCCGCTGTGGTTGGCACGCATCAGCTCCGGATAGTACGCAACGACGGGACAATTGAAGTGATTGTTCGTATCCGGCTCTGCGAAATTGTACGTCATGCACGGCCAGAAGATGAAATCCACGCCCTTTTCGAGCAGTGTCTCGATGTGGCCGTGTGCAAGCTTCGCCGGATAGCAGACGGTATCGGACGGGATGGTCTGCTGTCCCTTGAAGTACATCTTGCGGTCAGATTCGCCGGAAATTTCCACGGCAAAGCCGAGTTTCGTAAAGAACGTATGCCAGAACGGCAGCTGCTCATAGAAGCTCAGCACCATCGGGATACCGACGGTCGCACGCTTGGCAGCCGCGGGCTTCCTGGCGATCTGCATGAGGCTCTCGTATTTGTAGGCGTAGAGATCCGGCACCTCTGTTTCGCGCTTGATGCCGGCGCCCTTCTCACAGCGGTTGCCGGACACGAAACGTCCGCCGTCGGAGAATTTGATGATATTGAGCTGGCAGTTCGCGGTACATCCGCCGCAGCGGACGTTCTTGGATGTGTAGGAGAAGTGTTCAAGGTTTTCCGGCGAGATCAGGCCGCTTTCGGCTTGTCCGGAAAGTGCCGCCTGTTCCTTGGCGTAGATCGCCGCACCGAAAGCGCCCATCAGTCCGGAAATTGCCGGACGGATGACATTTCTGCCGATCTCGCGCTCGAAGCAGCGCAGAACTGCGTCATTCAGGAACGTGCCGCCCTGCACGACGATATTTTTGCCGAGTTCGTCCACGCTTCTGGCGCGGATGACTTTATAGATGGCGTTCTTGATGATGGACGAGGACAGGCCGGCGGAAATGTCCTCCACGGTCGCGCCGTCCTTCTGCGCCTGCTTGACGGAACTGTTCATGAACACCGTGCAGCGCGAACCGAGCTCGACCGGATGCTCCGCAAACAGTCCCATCTGCGAGAATTCCGCGATATCGTAGCCCATCGCCATCGCAAAGGTCTGGATGAACGAGCCGCAGCCGGAGGAGCAGGCTTCGTTGAGCATGATGGAGTCGATGGTGCCGTTCTTGATCTTGAATCACTTG
>JAFPXW010000156.1 GCA_017394565.1 Oscillospiraceae bacterium
CCACCGGACTGTTTTCAAAATTCACCCCTTGCAGAGCGCCTTCGGTTAGGGGATTTCGCTGCTTGCGAGCAGCGACGGGGGCGCTGCCCCTCGACCCTGCAAGCTTTTCGAGAAAAGCTTGACCAAAAGCTTTTAAGTTGCCTTCGGCTTAAAGAGGACAGCTTTGCGCCTTTTGCGGAGCAGGGGATCTTTGTTTCACATGAAACATCAATCGACAAACACCGCCGTACCGGTGCGGATGGTTTCGCGCGTGCCGTCGGCTTTCTCGACGATCAGACCGGCATCCTCGGCGTAACCGACGGCTTTCGCGGTGAGTTCGCCCTCCTGACCGCGCACTCTGACCATGCGCCCGATGGTCATGGAGTGCCTGGTGTAGATCGGCAGGTACGTGCGCTCGGGAAGCTCCGCCATCAGCCGTTCCAAATGTCGCAGAATGGCGGCACACAGGACGAATCGCCCGAGTGTCTGCCCGGTCTCCGTCTGCACATCGGTGACGATCTCGCGCAATTCCTCCGGCAGATGCGGATCGGGGCGCAGATTGATGCCGATGCCGATGACGAGGTAGTCCATCGACAGCATTTCCGCATTGAAGCTGCCCTCGGACAGGATGCCGCAAAGCTTCCGCCCGTTCAGAAAGAGGTCATTCACCCACTTGATCTTCGTGGGAATGTCGAATTCCGCGAGCGCCTCGTGAACCGCCGCCGCCGTGCAGGCCGTGACCGCCATCATGTCGGAGAGGGGGAGCGTGGTCGGGCGCAGCAGGATGCTCATATAAAGCCCGCCCTGCGGTGAATGGAACTGCTTGCCGAGCCGTCCCTTGCCGGCGGTTTGCAGGTCGGAGAGGATGACCGTGCCCTCCGGTGCGCCTTTGGCAGCAAGTTCCTTTGCGTAGTCGTTGGTCGAGCCGATCGCCGGGAAATACAGCGGCTTCCAGGCGGTTTTGCAATCCTTCACGAGCGTCTGAAAGTAGCCCTCATGAAAAAGATCCGGCATGGACTCAAGCTTATAGCCGCGTCTGGTGACAGCAGAAATATTGGCGCCCTCGGCCTTCAGCTGTTCGATCGCCTTCCAGATGGCAGTGCGGCTGACATTCAGACGGCTTGCAAGGTCGCCGCCGGAACAATACCCACCGCCGGCATTCAGCAGATGCTCCAGCACATCATCGCGCAGACTCATGGTATCAACTCCAAACGTTTAGATTTTTCTTGAGGAAGCAATGGTTAAATCTGCAAGCAGATCGCGTGCCAAGCCGTTAGGCGCGATTTAATCAGTGATTCCTTAATAGTATAGCACATTTCGCCGCCGATTGCAAGTGCATATCGGACAAACCGCGGCGCATAGGCTGGATCATGACGAAAAGGAGGGTGCATATGGAGGAATTCTACAGGATCGCGCTTGCCGGCAACCCGAATGTCGGGAAATCGACGGTATTCAACGCACTCACCGGAAGCCGGCAGCACACAGGAAACTGGGCTGGCAAGACGGTGGAATGTGCGCAGGGGGCGTTTGTGTTTCACGGGAAACATTTTGAGCTGACGGACTTGCCGGGGATCTATTCCCTACGCGGCAGTGCGGCGGAGGAACGCGCGGCGCAGCAGCACATCTGCGGCACGAAGCCGGATGCCGTGATCGTCGTGTGCGATGCGTGCTGTCTGGAGCGCAATTTGCACTTGGCGCTGCAAACGGCGGAACTCTGTCCGCGGACGCTGCTCTGCGTGAACCTGATGGATGAAGCGGCGGCGAAGGGCATTTCCATTGATTTTGAGGAATTGGAACGCGCTCTCGGCATTCCGGTGATCGGGATGCAGGCGCGTGACGGGGAGATGGGGGAATTGCAGGCGGCGCTGGAGCAATTACTGCAAAGCGAGCCGACACCGCAGCAGATCCCCTACGGCGAGGAACTCGAAGCGCATCTGCAAGCCCTCACTGACCTCCTGCAAGAGCAGGAAATCGGCGTACCTGCGCGATATGCAGCGCTAAGACTTCTGGAAAACGACACGGAATTCGCAGAACACTTCCCTCTGGAAACGATGCCGCCGCACATTGGGATGCACCTTGCGGAACTGCGCGACCATCTGGCGCAGGGAGGCTGGGACGCGGCATTCATCCGCGAGCGCATCACGGCGTGCATCGTGCGCCGCGCGGAGGAGATCGCCCGAAACTGTGTGCAGATCCCACCCAACAGCGACGCACGCGACCGGAAGCTTGACCGCATTTTCCTCGGGAAATGGGGCATCCCGGTGATGCTCTGTCTGCTGGCAGGCATCCTGTGGTTCACGATGGCAGGCGCAAACGTCCCGTCGGAACTCCTCGGGAAATGCCTGTTCGGGGCAGGGGAAGGGATGCGCCGCGGCTTGCAGGCGCTGCAAGCGCCCGACTGGTGCGAATCGCTCCTCATCGACGGCGTGTGGCGGACGCTGGCGTGGGTGGCGGCGGTGATGCTGCCGCCGATGGCGATCTTCTTTCCGCTGTTCACACTGCTGGAGGACGCCGGCTACTTGCCGCGAGCCGCATTTCTGCTCGACCGGCCGCTGCGGAAGTCCGGTGCCTGCGGCAAACAGGCACTCACGATGTGCATGGGGCTCGGCTGCAATGCCTGCGGCGTGACGGGCTGCCGCATCATCGACAGCCCGAAGGAACGCCTGACTGCCATCCTCACGAACGTCTTCATGCCGTGCAACGGGCGGTTTCCCATGCTGATGTCGATGATCTCGATGTTCCTGATCGTCGGGAATTCGCCGCTGCACACGGCATTGCAGGCGCTTCTCTTAGCGCTCGTGATCGTGTGCGGAGCGCTGGTAACGATGCTGGTGTCGAAATTCCTGACGCGCACCATCCTCAAAGGCGAGGGCAGCGCTTTCACGCTGGAATTGCCGCCCTACCGCCGTCCGCAGTTCGGGAAGGTGCTGGTGCGCTCGCTCCTTGACCGGACGATCTTCGTGCTGGGCAGGGCCTGCGCCGTCGCCGCACCGGCAGGACTCGTCCTCTGGATCCTGGTGAATGTCCAGCTTTCCGGCGGCAATCTGCTGACGATGTGCGCAAATTTCCTGGATCCGTTCGCGCAGTTCTTCGGGCTGGACGGGATGATTTTGTTGGCATTTCTGCTCGGATTCCCGGCGAATGAGATCGTTGTGCCGATCATCCTGATGGGCTATCTGGCGCAGGGGAGCCTGACGGAACTCGACAACCTGAACGCCGTGCGGCAGATCTTCACGGAACACGGCTGGACGCTGACGACCGCGCTTTGCACGATGACATTCTCGCTCCTGCATTTCCCGTGTTCGACGACCGTCCTGACGATCCTTCGGGAAACAAAAAGCCTGAAATGGACGGCGCTTTCCGTACTGCTCCCGACCGCGTGCGGACTGCTCGTCTGCGCAGGTATCCGGACTGTGAGCCTTTTTCTGTAACCAAACCGCCTGCTTCCGCATACACTGACAGAAATGCGGAGGTGATCGGATGGGCAGGGCAGTACTGTTGGCGGCGGCAGTTTGTATGGATACGTTTTTTGCGGCGATGGGGTGTAGCATCAGCGGCATCCGCATCCCGAAGCGCTGTGCGGCGGTCATCAGCGCGGTCGGAAGTGCATTTTTGGCGGTGTCGCTGCTGTGTGCGCAGGGATTGGAACGCCTGCTTCCGGCGGAAATCTGCCGCTATGGAGGGGCGGCGGTTCTCGCGTGCATCGGGCTGGTACAGATTCTGAAAGAAGCGCTCCGCGCCCTGTTTCGGGTACATCCGCCGCACATCCGGCGACGGGCGCTGGGGCTTGTGATCGAGATCTGCTTTGACGAAACGCTCGCGGATGCCGACGGCTCGAAAACGCTCAGCATTCGCGAAGCCGTGACCTTTGCGGCAGCGCTGTCGCTTGATTCGCTGGCAAGCGGACTGGGTGCCGGCATCGGGCGTGAGTGGATCCTGCCCTGCATCGGCCTGACACTGGCGCTGGGATTCGGCCTGACACTGACCGGAAGCGCCGTCGGGAAGAACTGTTCCACGCGAAAAATGCAATGGCTCGGCGGCGTCATGCTGATCCTGCTGGCGGTTTGCAGGATGTTTTGATAATGCTTGCATTTATGTTTCTTTTATGTTATAATAAGTGTAACTTTATATATGAATTGGAGGAATACTTATGAAACATAGGAAACGTCCGATTTCGTGTTTGCTGTCGCTATTGCTTGGGTTCTCCATGCTGTTGCCGATTACAACAGGTGCAGCTTATGGGTTGGGCGATGTTAACGGCGACAATCAGGTCAATGCATCCGATGCAGCCGACATTCTGATTGAAGCGTCCATGCTTGGC
>JAFPXW010000157.1 GCA_017394565.1 Oscillospiraceae bacterium
GTCGGATCGACGCTGACTTCGGTCGCCGGAGTGGTCTCTGTTGCCGTCGTTTCCTGCGCCTCTGCGGAAGTCGGCGCCGTGGTTTCCTCCGTCGGATCCGTGGTACTTACCGGCTCGGAATCGCCGTCACTCCACGGATTCCATGCCGCGTAAGGCGTGTAGCTGTAAGCGCTTGCCAGCGTGGCACCGGAGATATCCGCCGTGGTCTCATACGTTCCGGTGACGGTGATGGTGTAATCGGAATCACCCGAAACGACTGTCTGGCCGCCAGACACGATCGTCACCGTTTTTCCCGATGCATCGACGATCTCGCCGCCTGCATTGTAGAGATTCGTGACGGTCGAATCCCCTGTGCAGATCCAGTCGGAATCCGCATCCACATAGATGCTGCAATACCCGGAACCGCTGGTGGTCTGCCCGAAGGTATTGTCATTGACAACCGCACCCGTCAGCACAGAACCGTCCGTCAGGTACAGATCGAGTTCGGAAATGCTGTCCCAGCCGACATTGCCGGAAAATTCCTGATCAATGCAGGTAAAGATGCAGTCCGCGCCGTTTGAGCCTGTATTGCCCCAGCGTGAGAAGCCGGAAACGAGCAGGATATAGTCGAAAGCATTGTCGGTCGTGTTGATGTCCACGTTGTTCAGGGTGATCGTGGATTCGGTGTTCGTATTGAAGAACAGTGCCGAAGTATCGCCGTTTGCGGTGCAGTCGATCGAGCCGCCGTCCATGTAGAATTCAGAATTACCCACGGAGGAATCGCCGGACATGGACTGGTAGAGGATGATGCCCCATGTCAGGTTGTTGTTCTCGGTTTCGACAGGTGCGTCGCCGCTGAGGGTGCAGTCCCACATCGCAAGGCTGTTGAGTCCCTCAATGCAGATGCCCTCTGATTTGGTCGCTGTCAGTACGGAATCCGCAATGGTAATGTCCGCCGTACAATAGACCGCAGGAGAGCGTGTGCCGTTCGAGGTGTAGGAACCGCCCTCCACGACCATTGTGCCGCCGCCTCTGTCCGAACGAAGTGCCGCCGAGGACTGTCCGGCACTGGTGGCGTTGACATTGTAAGCATACAGCGTGCCGCCGCCTGCCGCATGGATGCCGCCGGCAGTATTGGCCGTCGTGTTGATGGTCGCGTTGCGGACATAGGTCACGCCCGTATTGTAGGAGAAAATACCAGCGCCGCCCTTGTCGGTGGATGTGATATCGGCGCCGTCAATATACGATGTGCCGTCCACGGTCAGCACTGTAGCACCGATGCCATAGAAGCTGGCATCATCGCCGCCTGTGGAGGACGAACCGGAACGGGATGCGGTCACATCCTGCATCCAGATCGTGCCGCCGTTGTTGAGGATGGCAGTGGAATCGGCGGCCGACGAATCGACAGAGGGCGAATATGCAGTATCCTCGGAATTATTGTCAGACGAGGTATAGGTCAGGTCAGCATCCCAAGAGGTCGGTGCAGAAGAACTTCCGGGCGCACCGCCGGGCGCTTCGCCATCGGGCGGTGTACCTCCGGGGCCGTCAGCGTGAACGGTCAGTCCCGCGCTGCACAGCAGCATGGCAGTCGCGGTCAGAAGTGCGGTCAGTCTGCTCATTGAAGTCGTTTTTTTCATAGGATAGACCTCCATTCATTTTTGATGTTGTGTATAGTATAACGCACTTGGCTTAAAGGAAGCTTGAAGATCGCCGGAGGGATAAAAAAACTTTTTTTCTGGGGGGAAGGATCGGGGACATTCGTCCGGCACGGAGGCCGTCATCTTACTGTTTCATGGCCTTAGCGCCCGAATTTGTCAAATGCGCCGAATGTCCTGATAGATTCTTGCAAACGCCTTGACAACGCGCACACAATCCGGTATAATATACAATTATATAATGTATAGGCGTATAGGCAGCAGAAAGAGGGTTCGCACCATGAAAATGAAATGGATCTACAAGCGTCAGTTTTACAGGAATTTTTTTGTCAGAATCTACATCAGGCTGTCCGCCAAGGTCACACGTCTCCTGGACGGCAGGAGGGATCGGCGGATCTGCGGCTGTTCTCTTGCCAGATATGTTCCCTCGCTTTACAGGGAAAGCATGGGCGCGACCGGCAGCGAATCGTCCAGCTATTGGTCGCTCGATCAGATCTTCAGGGACTTTTCGTTTGCGCAGAGCGATTCGTTTATCGACGTGGGCTGCGGAAAGGGGCGCATCCTCGCATATCTGGCAGACAAAAAATGCCCCTGCCCGCTGACCGGCATCGAATTGAACGAGGACGTCTATCACTATGCCAAAAAATGGACAGCCGCCTTTCCGCAGATCACGCTGATCCACGGCAATGCCTTTGAGCAGGACTACAACCCCTATACCGTGATGTTCCTGGGGAGGCCGTTTGAGACGGAGATGTTCCGGCGGTTTATCGACTACCTCGAAGGCAATCTGACACACCCGATCCGGCTGATCTACTGGTGGGACACACAAAGCGGCAGCTATCTGGAAAACCGGTCGGGCTGGCGTATGCTGAGACGCGAATGGGTTTTCGCAAGCCACGGGTTATTTATGTATCCGTGTCCGCAGAGATTTACGATCTGGGAATACCATCCGTTAAGCACTTAATCAGTACACCCATCGACAAGCAGATGACGAAGGTTTACACGACGATCAACGCCGGCGGTGCGAAGGTTTCCCCGAAGGTATTCTCGCCGGATTCCAACTATATGGAAGCTTATCTTCTCGGCGATATTCCGCAGAGCGCATTCGACAAGGCGTTTACGGTCACGCCGTATTTTACCACGCAGGATGGCACGATTGTGGAAGGCGCAACCAATACCTTCACAATTGCCAATATGATCAAGTAACAACAAGGCTGGCAAATGGCGACGGAGGAAACTTCGGCGAGTTGTCCGGCTAAACAAAAACAAAAAACCGCAGCAGAAGGGCGAAAGTTCATCTGCTGCGGTTTTTTCGGAGACAATGCGTCTGGTCTGCCGGCGGGGATCATCCATTCACGAATTCATCTTTTTTCTCTTAAAAATCAGCCGATTCTCATTCCCCGTGATCTCACGGTCATTCTGCCCCGTGTCAAGCACAATTCATAAATATCCGAAAATCCGCATAGCTATTTAACAGCAGGAGGTGAAACCATGAAGGACCAGATCCAGACCATCCATATTTTCAAGACCACGGATGCGGAGCAGCTGAAGAAAGCAGTGACCGCCAAGGTCGAAAAGCTCGTCAACATCCGCATCGAAATGCAAAGCAAAACCGCCTGATCCACTCGGCGCGTGAAACATTCCAGAGAGGGAGGTGAGGTCTATGCCGAACGCTGCGATCTATTGCCGCCTGTCCATTGAGGACAGGGATAAGCAATCCGGCGACAACAGCCAGAGCATCCAGAACCAGAAAGCGATGCTTTGCGAATACTGCAAGGAACGCGGATGGGACATTTTTGACATTTACATCGACGACGGCTACAGCGGCATCGACCGCAACCGTCCTGCATTCTGCCGCCTGCTGCACGACTGCGAGGCGGGAAAGGTCAACATTGTCGTCTGCAAGGATCAGTCGCGTTTTTCGCGTGATATCGTTGTGATCGAGCAGATCATCAATGACAGGTTCCTCGAATGGGGCGTGCGATTCATCGGTGTTGCGGACAACGCCGACACCGAGAGCGAAAGCTACAGCACCTTGCGCCTGTTCACGAGCGCCTATAACGAAATGTACGTCAAGGACATTTCTGCCAAGATCCGCCGCACGCTTGCCTATAAGCGCGAGCAGGGGCAATTCATCGGCTCCTTTGCGCCCTACGGCTATGCCATTGATCCGGACGACAAGCACCATCTGGTGCCGGATCCGGAAACTGCTCCGGTCATCCGGCAGATCTTCCGGATGTACGCCGCCGGCGAGGGCTACCGCAGGATCGTGCAGGCACTCAATGCGCAGGGGATCCTCAGTCCGAGCGCTTACAAACAGAAAAAAGGCTCCCGTTACGTCAACGTCAACGCACAGGAAAGCGCCTCCCGGGGCTTGTGGACGCAATCGACCATCGCCCGGATCTTGACCAACGAAATGTACGCCGGTACGCTGGTGCAGGGGAAATCCCATCACATCAGCTACAAAAACAAGAAGCGCAGAAAGGTGGCTCCCGACGACTGGGTGCGCATCCCGGATGCACATGAAGCCATCATCGACAAGGATACATGGTCACAGACGCAGAATCGCCTGCAAAGCCATGCCCGCGTCGGAAAACGCTCCGTGGAGCTGTCGCCGCTGTCCGGAAAGGTCCGATGCGCAGTCTGCGGCGCTCCCATGAAGCGCAATGTCTACTACAACAAGTCCAAAACCATCCAGTACTACAATCTCCCGTGCGCCACCTGCAAGACCGGCGCCATGAACTGCCCCAACACCAAGACCGTCAGCGGTCTGGTACTCGAAAGGATGATCGTGGAGGAGCTGAATTTCATCGTCGCCAGGTACTGCCAGTCCGAGGACATCGAACTGCACGATCTCCGGACGGAGGAGCTGCAGCGTCTGAAAAAGCAGCTGTCCGACACAGAAGCACAGCGAAATGCCGCGAAACAGCGCCTGGTCTCCATGTACAAGGACAAACTCGACGGCCTCCTGCCCGACGAGGACTACCGCCTGTTCCGCGAAAGTCTGACAGCCGAGGAGGCGCAGCTTGCCAGGCAGACGCAGACCTTGCAGATGCAGCTTGCGGAATGTCAGGCTCGCAGCGAGAGCGCCGAGAGCCGCCGGGCACTGATCGAGCAATACACGCATTTCGAGAAGCTCGACCGCAGCATCGCCGAGGAATTCATCGAGAGCGTGGAGGTCGGGATGCCGGACGTGCAGGGAGAACGGGAGATCCATATTTA
>JAFPXW010000158.1 GCA_017394565.1 Oscillospiraceae bacterium
CTTATACCGCAAACGGAAAAGAGACGGAAATGCCCTGTGATCTGCTGATCTCCTCCATGCCGTTGAAAGACCTCGCAGCCGGCATGAACGAAATTCCTGCTGACGCGGCTGAAGCGGCCGCCGGATTGCCTTATCGGGACTTCGTGACGGTCGGTCTGCTGACCGATCGGCTCAAGCTCAAAAACAAAACCGGAGTGAAAACGCTGAACGCTCTTGTTCCCGACTGCTGGATCTATGTGCAGGACGTTGGCGTGAAGATGGGACGTATCCAGATCTTCAACAACTGGTCGCCGTATATGGTCGCAGATCCGCAGAACAAGGTCTGGATCGGTCTGGAGTACTTCTGCAATGAGGGCGACAAGTTCTGGAATCTCTCCGATGCCGACTGCATCAAGTTCGGCGTGGGCGAGCTCATCCGCATGGGCATCATCCCGCAGACAGCTACGATCTACACCGCACACCGCGAGAAGGTCAAGAAGGCATACCCGGCGTATTTCGACACCTACGACGAGATCGACACCCTGATCGCTTATCTGAACAAGTTCCAGAACCTCTGGTGCGTCGGCAGAAACGGTCAGCATCGTTACAATAATATGGATCACTCGATGGCAACGTCCTTCGAGGCTGTCAAGAATATCCTCGCAGGTTCCACCGACAAGACCAATGTCTGGAACGTCAACACCGAGAAGGAATACCACGAGACCGCCAAAGAGGAGAAGAATGCATGAGTGATCTGACCTCTCAGGAAGTGACAGAAACGCCTGTTTCCGCCGAAAACGCCGAAACAGGCACAGAGCCGCAGGCGGCTTCCGCACCGGCCGCCAAGTCCGGTTTCGACTGGAAGGCCGCGGCGCAGAAGGTGCTGAAATTCCTGCAAAAATGGAGCTGGGCAGGCCTTTTGTTCCTCGCCGTTTTTCTGATCGGGTACTACACCCTGTTTCCGTCACGCGGTTACTTCCATTCGGATTCGACCGACACCCTGATGTGGGCGGTCGCGTCGAGCGAAAGCGGTTCGCTCTTTAATCCGGATTTCAGCTATGCGTGTCTCCTGCCGTTCGGCACGACGCTCATCATGTGGGCGCTCATCCCGATCTTTGGCGTGACGATGACCACGCACGTCATCGGAATGTTTGTCTTCTTCCTGCTGTTCACGGGCGCCATGATCTGGATGCTCCGGAAAATGGACTGGAACTGGGGCTGGATCTCGGTCGCGGTCTTTGTGGAGCTGATGATCTGCTCCGGCAGTGAGAAGCTTCGCGAAATCTTCTGGGGACACACGATCTACTACAGTCTTGGCGTGCTGTTCATCTTTGTAGGACTCGCACTGCTGTTCCACTGCATGGAGCAGTTCCGGAAACGCGCACTTGCGACAGAACCGGACAAGAAAAAGAAGCAGACGATCTGGCTGTTCATCTGCATTGTGCTGCTGTGCCTGTGGTTTGTGCTGACGTGCATGAACCAGATCATCTCGATCGCAATCTTCGCACTGCCGGTGATGGCAGCGCTGTTCTGCGAGAGATGGCTCGACGGCGATTCCCGATTCCTCAGCAAGCCCACCCTCCGCGCCGGCATCCTCTTTGGTGTGATGGGCGTGGGCATGGTACTTGGATATCTGGTGACCGTCAAGGCCGCCGACGGCATCGTCGCCGGCTACGAGGGCGCGTTCTCGAACTATTCCGGCATGGAAACCTGGGCGGAGCACGTCAATGGCTTCCCGCAGGCGTGGCTCTCGCTGCTGGGCGCGACCATGCGCGACGGCGAGCCGCTGATGAGCGTCAAGAGCGTGGGCGACCTGCTGATCGTCATCACGGGCGTGATCCTGCTGGTGACACCGGTCATTGCGCTGGCGTTCTACAAGAAGATCGAGGACAAGCGTCTGCGCATCCTGATCCTGACGTATTGGTTCATGTTCATGCTGATCATGATGGGCTATATCATGGGCAGACTCTCCAATGCCAACTGGCGTCTTTCCCCGATCGTGGCAATGTCCGCGATGGTGACGGTGGCATTCATCCGCTGGGCTGTCGGCAAGGTCGAGATGCAGCGCGTGATGTCGCTGCTGCTGATCCCGGTGCTGATGGTCTGCTCCGTGACGGCGTTCACCATTGCAAAGATGCCGGCGGACAACACCCAGGACAACCACCTCTACCGTCTGGCGGAGGGGCTGGAAAGCTATGGACTCAGCTACGGCTATGCGACATTCTGGAATGCCAACGGTCTGACCGTTGCATCGGATTCCAAGGTGAAGGTGCGCAGCGTCAATATCGACTCCAGCGGCTGCACGCCGTATTATTACCAGAGCTGCCGCAGTTGGTTTGACAAGCAGGCAGGGCAGGAGCGTTACTTCCTGCTGATGAGCCAGTACGAGCGTGACCAGCTGGCCGGCTCGTCGCTGGAATCCACCAAGACGGGCGAAGTCATGATCGACGGCTACTGCGTCTGGATCTACAACGACAATCTCTTTTAACTCTCCCCACCCCCGGTGAAACCACTCACCGGGGGTGAGCTTGTATCCGGGGGATGATTTTGAAATGGCGGTGTGCCAACAACTTTAGAAAGCAAGCGGGTGCAGGGTGACTCCCCACGGGGTGGGGAGATGCTGAGCATCGCGAAGCAGAGGAGACGGGGCGTTCGCCGCAGCCCCCTGCAAAAAAAGCTCCCTCCTTGGGGATAAGCAGGCAGCCAGCGAGTTTACGAGCGCAGCTGATCGCTTATGCAGAGCAGGGGGTTGGGGTAAGCAGACAGCCCAAATCTTTGATTTGGTGCTGGTCGCTTATGCCGTAGGCGGTGGGGGGAAAGAAGGACGCCTGTTCAATTTGCTAAGTTGTTGGCATTGCCCTCCCTCCCCCCACAAGTGACTAAAAAATGAAAGAATATTACAAAACAAATACAATTCGTTCGTCGAAATGACGGCATCACGGGTTTTCAGTTGACATTTTCAAGAGAAACTGCTAAAATAGATAAGGTGTGAAGGGCGAAGTCTGCCCGTTCACGGAAGTTTATCAGTATGACCGAAAGGAGAATGCCCCATGGGAGAGAGAAGACTTTGCTACGGCTGCATGGAATTCAAGGATTCCGATCATCACGTTTGCCCGTCCTGCGGCTATGCAGATGACACCTCCTATGATCCGAATTATATCAAACCCGGCACCATTCTCGCCGAAAAATATGTCATCGGTACCATGATCGGCGTCAACAGCGAGGGCGCTACCTATATCGGCTATAACCAGTCCATCGGCTGCCGTATCCTCATCCGTGAGTATATGCCTAAGGGACTGTGCAGCCGCGTCAAGGGAAAGTCCACCATCAGCGTCGATCCCCAGCACGTCGTGCAGTATAAGGCCCTGATGGCTGAGTTCTCTGACCTCAATAAGAGCCTCGCCCATATGCGCAATGTGTCCCATATCAACCCCACACTGGATCTCTTTAATGCCAATAATACCGCCTATGCCGTCTCGGAATACCTCGAGGGCATCACCCTCATCGACTTCCTCAAGGACAATGCCGGAGAACTCACCTGGAAACAGGTCTCGGAAATGTTCCCGTCCTTTTTTACGACCATCAGCATTCTGCATAACAACGGCATCATCCACCGCGCCATCAGCCCCGATACCATCTATGTGACCGACCACAGCCTGCGCCTGTGTGCATTTTCCATCTCCGCAGTCCGCACGGTCCACACGGAGCTGCCCTGCGAGATCTTCCATGGCTATGCCGCACCGGAGCAGTACTCCCAGAATGCGCGGCAGGGTACCTGGACGGACGTCTATGGCCTGTGCGCCGTGCTGTACCGCATCCTCACCGGCTGCAAGCCGACCGATGCCCCCAGCCGGATGCAGAACGACAACCTCTGCGCACCGCATGAGATGAACCCCAATATCCCGAAGCACGTTTCGCTCGTCATCATGAAGGGCCTGAGCCTGTTCTCCGATGACCGCATCAAGACCGTCACAGAACTGGTGACAGAACTGTTTGACGAGCCGGAGGAAGCGCAGTCCCATGCCGGATCTGCGATGGAGCCGGCACACCATGCGCCTGCCCACACCCACGAGCCGGAGGCGTACCGCCGCCCGTACCGCGATTACGACGAGGTGGGCTATGACGACCGGAACAGCGGCAGCGTCATCGACCGCATCAAGATCCCGGTGATCATCGGCGTGCTGCTCACGTGTGTGCTGCTGATCATTGCGTTCGCGGTACTGAATATGCTGGATATGAACCCCATCGCACGCGACGATACCACACGCATCGAAACGACCGTGGCTTCCATCCCGGATTCGGTGCTGGACAATGTCGTGACGGAGACCAATCCTCCCGAAAGTACGAACAACGCTCCGGAGGCCGACAGCTACATCCCGGATCTGATCGGCAAGCAGTACGAGATGAAGAAATCGCAGCTCGAATCCAACGGCTGGCTGTATCTGGAGCCTGTGTATGAGTACAGCGATGAATACAAGGCTGGTCTGATCATTGCACAGAGCAAGAAGGCCGGAGAGCCGTTTGTCAGCGGTTCGACGATCGAAGTCACGGTCAGCAAGGGCCCGTCCTCGATCAAGCTGCCGGAATTCGAGGGCAAGACGCTGGCTGAGTACGAGGAGGAGCTGAAGAAGCTGGGACTGACGAATTACAACACGGAATCGGTTGTGAACTACAAGTACCAGAACAACGAGGTCATCGAGCTGAGCAAGGAAGCCGGCGAGGAATTCGACCTGACCGGTGCCGAGACGCTGAAAATTTACTATGCAAGCAATCCTGAGACCACTCCTGCCAATAGCGGCGGCAACAGCTACACGCCGCCTGCGCCGGTAGAAACCGAGCCGGAGGAAACCGAAGCGCCGGAAGTACCGGACGTTCCTGACGTGCCTGTCGAAGAAAATCCCCCCGCACCGGAGGAAAACGGCGGCGGCGAGGCCGAA
>JAFPXW010000159.1 GCA_017394565.1 Oscillospiraceae bacterium
GGCAAGCGCTATAGTTGTTAGCATTGTCCACCTTTCACCCTTGCTTTTGCAGTTGCTGAAAGTGAAACAGGTGTTTTGCTTTTTTGACAGCCTGAGCCCCACTGCACAAATAGCGTGCAGTGAGGCTTCAAACAAACTTATTTACGGTCGGTTTTCTTCCCATCATTATTCCTGAGCGACTTGAACACCGCAGTCATGTAACTACTTCTGCTGACAAGCGCCCGGCCAAAACGATACACGACTCCCACCGGATAAAGCACTGGCAGTTTTCTGACAAAGCCGACATTATTTTTCAGGTATTCCATACTCGGGAACAGCATATGCAAAATATAGCCTGCCTTCGACTGCGAGGCCAGGCCTTTTTTAATGCGATTCTGGACAGTTCCGTAGGTGCCGGCGATCAGGTACTCCATCAGCAGGGCAAGCTCTGCGTCATGCAGCTCCGGGAGCTGCATGGTGGAAAATACCTTCATCGCCAGCGCACGGCGTTCCTGTTCAAAATCCGCGAATCCGAGCTGGCTGCACTGCTGGGTGATATAGTCCCAATCAAGAGAATCCCCCTTGACCTTGCAGTACAAATAGCAATCGAGCAGCGAACGAATCCCGGTGCCGCTGCAGCTGAAATGCTTCCATTCGTGGTCGGTCATGAACACATAGAAATCCTCATCGGTAAAATGATAACCGAACTGATTGTCGGTGTCCTTGCGAAGTCTCTGCCTGATGTTGTGATAGTAGGCATAATCCGGGTTCTTTTTCTGTTCGCTGACAAGGGAGGTATGCATCTCGAAATTCAGCACAGGCTGCTTCTTGTAAACGTCCTGGTTTCCGATGCCGACGATCTCAGCGGTATAACCGCGGGCGACCATGATCTCCTTGACCTGCATCTGAAAATCGGCATCATACAGCACGTCATTATCGGACATCTCGCGCATACCGGTTTCGGGGTAGAGGTCTTTGAGGATGGAGCCTTTGAGGGGCATATACCAGATGCCATGCTTCTCAAATTCCTCAAATATCGCGGTTCTTTCCATGTCGAACAGGATATTCTTATGCACTGCTTTTTTATAAGCCTGATAGAAATGATCCTCGTGGATGCCGGCGCGTTCGAGCGCGATGCAGACGGCGGCGCGGACGGAATGGAACTTCGCGAGGCAGTAAAGCGCCGGAAGGTCGATCGTCTGCAACCGGGTGGGATCAGGCGTGATGCCGTTCACGGCGCAGGTGAGCAGGTAGATCAGGGCTTTCTGGATGTCATTTATTCGTCGAGGGCTCCGATGGTGCGCAGCTTATCGAGGATGCCGGCGACATCGCGCTCCACGGTCTGGCGGTCAACCCCGTCATACTCGTCAAGGATGCGGTCAACGATCGCGGACGCGGTGGTGTCGGATTTCAGGCAATCGACGATAAAAGCCGCTGTTTCGTTGTTTTTGACGATGCCGGAGAAGGATGCATCACTGGCAGGGATCATATAGTGTTCACCGCGGGTAACGTGGGTGAGGAAATTCGCGCTGAGTTTCATAGGGGGGACCTCCTTAGGCAAGTGGGATGATGGGGAACACGATCACGTCGGAATTATCATCACCGAGGGGATCCTCCGGGGTGATGATCTCCGCGTCGTTGCCGGCTTCCTGTGCGGGATCTTCGGGGAAATCCGGTTCCGGCTCGGGAGTGGGCTGAGCAGCAGGCGGCGCAGTGGCCGCGGCAGCGGTGGTGGTGACGGTTGTAGTGGCTGCGGCGGTTGTGGTGGTGGAGGTGACGGTGGTCGTGGAGGTGGTGGTCTGTGTTGTGACGGAGGTGGTTTCTGTCGAGGTCTGGGTTGTTTCGGTGACGGCGGCAGTGGTGGTCTCCGGGGAGGGCTGATCGGGCTGTCCGTGGCAGGCGGTCAGCAGGCAGGCGCCGGCCAGCAGCGCAGGCATGAGGAAATACTTCATAGATGTCCTTTCTGGAACGAAAACGCTGCGCCCACCCGACCGGGCAAAAGCGCAGCGTATCTGTTTAGGATCAGTGGAGGGGGATGATGGGGAAGGTGATGGTTCCGTCATCGGGATCCCCGGACTGATACGAGGTCGTGATGACGTCCTCGGTGTCAAATGTCAGGATCTCCAGTACTGGAGTGGTGTATGTATTTTTCATAAGCATATTAATTATCAATACCAAGACCTTCCCAAGGTCCCTGGTTTTGTGACGACATATTATCAACAGTAGAGGTTGTAATCACGTCTGAGGATTCAAAGGGAGTGATCTCCATTTCTGGAGAAATATATTGTTTCATATTTACCCAATCCTTTCATAGATTTACTGTTTTATGATTGCTGTGCTGAAGAATTCATCTGCTTCGCATAACAGTAATAAGTATATAGCGCATCGCAGAGTGGTTTTACAGTCGCTGATTCATCACGAGGAACTGCGAGATACTGCAAAACGTTAAAACCTACGTCACCCACGGTCAATTTATTGTCTCCCAGATCCAGAATGCCAATGTTCTTGTACTCTACAACAACAAACTTTCCAGTGTTATCAGGCTGTACATCCAGATTGTTTCCGATTGTATAGCACGTGCGATTGTTTAATACATATGAGCTTAGCGTTTCATTGTCATTCAACGCTTTCAACGCATTCGCTACAGCCTGAACCGATGCATCCTGCTGTGCAACTGACGGCACTCTGAACGCGAGCATCAGAGACGTACCAGCATCAAATCGTGCGTTCATGGCTCTGTATGTGCAA
>JAFPXW010000019.1 GCA_017394565.1 Oscillospiraceae bacterium
AAATTATTCGGACGAAAAGCTGCATCCGAACCGACCGCAGAGCAGGAGCAGACGCATGGATCTTTGACGCCTGATGAGATCCTGGAAAGCGGTTCGATCCCTGCAAAACCGTCTGTTTTACGTCAGGAAGTATTTTTTGACGGAGAAAATGCAGAAGAAGAATGGATCTATCAATTCTTGCTGTCGGGCGATTTTGTGGAATTCAACAGCCACGCGGAACCGGAAGCCTGTCATCAGTATGAGCCTTATCTTGAGGAGGGTTTTACGGGATATGACCCGAAACTTCCGACTTTTATGCTCAGCAATGAGGACATGGTGTGGGACGCTGTGGAAACGTTCAGGAAAACCGGCACAGTCGGAACGGACTGCCGTCCTGTGAACGCCGGAAAAATGCTGTTCCGGACGAAGATCCCCTATTACGATCAAGTCATGACGTTTTACGGCTTTGACAGGGGCAATTCGTGGGAAAATTTCGGTATGTGCATGGTTTACAACCGTGATGTGGAGGGAACTCCCCTCGAAGCCAAGCTGCTTGCAGCGCTCGATGAAGCTGCGGCAAGCTATAGAGAAATGCCAACAAAACCATTCGAAGTATGATATGAGAAAGTATTTGCCTGTCATGCTGCTGTCTGTTTTCTTTGTCTGTGCATTGCCTGTGCTGCATACAACGGCAGCTTCAAATGCTTCGTTTTCCGGACAGATACTTGTCCCGACTGAAGCTGATGTGTATACAGAATTCCTGACCGTGGCGACAAACGGGGGCTGTATCCAGAATTTTGCGGTTTCAGATGAGGGGCAGATCGCAGTCTGCACGAAGGGGAACTATGTGAACGTGTATCGCAGGGATGGCTCGTTTTCGTATGGCGTCCGCTATGTCACCTCCGGGGATAGCCGGGTGTTCTGGAACGAGGAACAGCTGGTGATCTACCTGGTGCGCGGAGATCTCTGCCTTTTGCCGGATGAAACAGCGCAATGCATTTCCGTGTGGGGATTTACTGGCAGCGGGTCCGATTTGCTGACCCAGACAGTATTCACGAATTGTGCAGTAAATGGGACTTTCTACCAGATGCTGCCATCCGATTTCCCGCTGAGCCGGTCAAAGGGTTATCAGCTTGTGATGCAGACAGGCGGGGGAGCGCAGCAGGTGATCTACACGGATACCATGGACAAACGAAATGCCGTTTTACGGCTGCTTATCATTACTTTTGTGTGTCTTTTTGTGGTATTTGGCATATGGAAAAACCTCCGGATCTGGAAGGATCTTGCACACCTGTGATCCTTTGCCGGAGATTCTGAAAAAATGAGGTGTTACAATGTATTTTGATGCAAAAACAGCCGGCGCCCACTGCGCACCGCAGCGTTCTCTGCTGCACGCACTGGGTCTGACCAAGGAGGAAATGGAGCGTCCCCTCGTTGGTATCGTAAGCTCCTATAATGAGATCGTGCCCGGTCATATGAACCTCGACAAGATCGTGGAAGCGGTCAAGCTCGGCGTTGCGATGGCTGGCGGTAC
Source organism: Oscillospiraceae bacterium (assembly GCA_017394565.1). Classification (GTDB taxonomy): domain Bacteria; phylum Bacillota; class Clostridia; order Oscillospirales; family Ruminococcaceae; genus UBA3855. Next base: position 1,514 of record JAFPXW010000019.1, read on the forward strand.
GCCGATCGTTTTTCCGGCGATCGCAGTCTGTGACGGTATCGCAATGGGTCACAGAGGCATGAAGTATTCCCTTGTTACCCGTGACCTGATCGCGGATTCTACCGAGGCGATGGCGCTTGCGCACGCTTTTGATGCGCTCGTTATGGTGCCGAACTGCGACAAGAACGTCCCCGGTCTGCTGATGGCAGCGGCTCGTGTGAATGTACCGACCATCTTCGTTTCCGGCGGCCCGATGCTGGCAGGTCACGTTGACGGCAAGCGCACCAGCCTGTCCTCCATGTTCGAGGCAGTCGGTTCCTTCAAGGCTGGCAAGATTGACCAGGAAAAGCTCGATGATTTCGAGCTGAATGCTTGTCCGACCTGCGGCTCCTGCTCCGGTATGTATACCGCGAATTCCCACAACTGCCTGACCGAAGTTCTGGGTATGGGACTGCGCGGCAATGGTACCATCCCGGCAGTTTACTCCAAGCGTATCGAGCTTGCAAAGCACGCCGGTATGCAGGTCATGGAGCTTTACAGAAAGAACATCCGTCCGCGCGACATCATGACCGAGAAGGCATTCCAGAATGCACTGACGGCGGATATGGCGCTCGGCTGCTCGACCAATTCCATGCTGCACCTGCCGGCGATCGCCAACGAGTGCGGCATCAAGATCAACCTCGACATGGCAAACGAGATCAGCGCAAGAACTCCGAATCTCTGCCATCTCGCACCGGCTGGTCACACCTATATGGAACAGCTTGACGAAGCAGGCGGCGTTTACGCAGTCCTGAACGAGCTGTCCAAGAAGGGGCTGATCAATACCGATGTCATGACCGTTACCGGCAAGACGCTCGGCGAGAATATCGCAAATGTGGTCAACCGTGATCCGGAAGTCATCCGCCCGATCGACAATCCGTATTCCCAGACCGGCGGTATCGCAGTCCTCAAGGGCAATCTGGCTCCTGACGGCTGCGTTGTCAAGAGAAGTGCCGTTGCACCGGAAATGCTCGTGCATGAGGGACCGGCTCGCGTATTCGATTCCGAGGAGGAATCCATCGCAGCCATCTATGCCGGCAAGATCCAGGCTGGTGACGTGGTTGTCATCCGTTACGAAGGCCCGTCCGGCGGCCCCGGCATGAGAGAAATGCTCTCCCCGACCTCTGCCATCGCAGGCATGGGGCTGGACAAGGAAGTTGCCCTCATCACCGACGGCAGATTCTCCGGTGCGACTCGCGGCGCAGCAATTGGCCATGTTTCGCCGGAAGCTGTTCGCGGCGGCATGATCGCTTATGTTCAGGACGGCGACATCATCTCCATCAACATTCCGGAGTACAAGATCGAGCTGAAGGTTTCTGACGAGGAACTTGCAAAGCGCAAGGAAACCACACAGATCAAGGTCAAGACCGATGTGACCGGCTACCTCAAGCGCTATGCAAAGATGGTTTCTTCTGCGGATAAGGGCGCGATCATCAACAATAACGACTGATTTGCAAATATAATATAATGCTAAATGGTGCGGACAGTTTTGACCGACAAACTGCCCGCGCACACGAAAGGACTGAAGTACATGGGTATGACCATGACACAGAAGATCCTCGCGGCACACGCAGGTCTCGACAAGGTCGAGGCCGGACAGCTCGTGCTGGTGAATCTGGATCTCGTGCTTGGCAATGATATTACCTCTCCGGTTGCCATCAAGGCATTCAACCAGATGGGCAAGGAGAGCGTATTCGATAAGGAAAAGGTGACCATGGTAATGGATCACTTCGCGCCGAACAAGGACATCAAGGCGGCACAGCAGTGCATGATGTGCCGTGATTTCTGCGGTGCGCAGGACATCACCAATTTCTACGATGTTGGTCAGATGGGCATTGAGCACGCGCTGCTGCCGGAAAAAGGACTCGTTGTGTCCGGTGACGCGGTCATCGGCGCAGACTCCCACACCTGCACCTACGGCGCACTGGGCGCATTCTCGACCGGTGTCGGCTCGACCGATATGGCGTGCGGCATGGCGATCGGCAAGGCTTGGTTCAAGGTGCCGCCGGCGCTCAGGTTTGAGCTGAAGGGCAAGCTGAACAAGTACGTTTCCGGTAAGGACGTCATCCTGCACATCATCGGCATGATCGGCGTAGACGGCGCACTTTACAAGTCGATGGAATTCGTTGGCGAAGGTCTGCATTCTCTGTCGATGGCGGATCGTCTTTGCATGGCAAATATGGCGATCGAGGCAGGCGCCAAGAACGGCATTTTCGCAGTCGACGACATCACCAAGGAGTATGTCAAGGCCCATTCCGACCGTGAGCCGGTGGTTTACGAGGCTGACGCGGATGCTGAGTACGAAAAGACCTATGTGATCGACCTCTCCGAGATCAAGCACACTGTTGCATTCCCGCATCTGCCGGAGAATACCCATACCACAGACGAGATCGACGAGATCAGGATCCAGCAGGTTGTCATCGGTTCCTGCACCAACGGCCGTCTGGAGGATCTGAAGGCTGCGGCTGAGATCATGCAGGGCAAGAAGGTCGCTAAGGGTGTTCGCTGCATCGTGATCCCGGCAACCCAGAAGATCTACCTCGAAGCCATGGAAGCCGGCTATCTCAAGACCTTCATCGAGTGCGGCGCAGTCGTTTCCACACCGACCTGCGGCCCGTGCCTGGGCGGTCACATGGGCATTCTCGCAGAGAATGAGCGTGCCGTTGCGACCACCAACCGCAACTTCATCGACAGAATGGGCCACACGACGTCTGAAATCTATCTGGCATCTCCCGAGGTCGCTGCTGCAAGTGCAGTGATGGGCAGAATTGCCGCTCCTGAGGAGGTGCTGTAAATGAAAATGACTGGTACTGTCATCAAGTACGGTGACAACGTCGATACAGACGTCATCATCCCGGCTCGCTATCTGAATACGAGCGACCACAAGGAACTGGCTTCCCACTGCATGGAGGATCTGGACACCACGTTCGCGTCCCGCGTCAAGGAAGGCGACATTATGGTTGCCGGCTGGAATTTCGGCTGCGGTTCTTCCCGCGAGCACGCACCGATCGCCATCAAGGCAAGCGGTATCTCTCTGGTCATTGCCAAGAGCTTTGCTCGTATCTTCTACAGAAATTCCATCAACATCGGTCTTGCCATCGTGGAATCCGAGGCGGCTGCCGATGCCATCGCGGAGGGCAATGTCATTACCGCTGACCTCGATAACGGTGTTCTCCACAACGAGACCACCGGCGAAGATTACGCAGTAGAGCCGTTCCCGGCATTCATCCAGACCATTATCGAAAACGGCGGTCTGGTAGAGTCCATCAAGAACGGGAGTATTCAGTGATATGCAAAGTATAGACAAGGCGCTTGATCTGATCTCTGTGTTTGATGAGATCCGGAGTGACGGGGTTTTTGCATCGTTCCGGCAGATGCTCTGGCATACCTTGCAGAAGGATGAGGATGCAGAGGACTGCCGCGCCGGGTTTTGTGCCGATCTGTATAACATCGGACACACCGAGGACTGGACTGCTTATCTGACAGAGCAGGTGCTGATGCAGGAGAATGCCTGCACCTATTTTGCATCCCGCGGCGAATCCCTACCGGAATGCATCGAAGCAGCGGCACGGTGCGATCTGCGGGCGCTGTCCCTGGCAGCTGCCGTCAAGCCGGAAATGCTTGCGGAAGGGGAGAGCCTTCCCTGCTGGAGAGCGCATCCGATTGACCTCGAATCACTCTACTTCGAGCGCCTGTCCGAGATCGGAAAGCACGGCTTTGGCATTTTTGCGAAGTACCGGATGTTTCACATGGAACTCTCCGATAAGACCGAAAAAGGCTATGTTCTGGAGCCTGCGGCGTATCCGGATCCGATCCGTCTGGAGGATCTCATCGGCTATGATTTGCAGCGAAAGCAGATCATCGACAACACACGCGCCCTCGTTCACGGCAGCAAGGCGGCCAATACGCTGCTCTATGGTGATGCCGGAACTGGCAAATCCGCGACCGTCAAGGCCGTTGCCAACACGTTCGCGGAGGAAGGTCTGCGCCTGATCGAGCTTTCCAAGAATGAACTGCACCTGCTGCCCAAGCTTCTGGACGAGTTGGGCGCCAATCCGCTGAAATTCATCCTGTTCATCGACGACCTGAGTTTTCAGGACAATGACGACGACTTTTCGGCGCTCAAGGCCGTGCTGGAGGGGAGTATTTCCGCAAGAACACGCAATACCGTCATTTATGCGACCAGCAACCGCCGCCACATCGTGCGCGAAACTTTCTCGCAGCGTGCCGGCGATGAGATCCACCGCAATGATACGATGCAGGAAACGATCTCACTGTCTGAGCGCTTCGGGCTGACGGTTTACTTTGAAAAGCCCAATAAATCGCTGTATCTGGATATTGTGAAATCTCTTGCCGAGCAGCAGGCACTCTCGCTGAGCGAGGAGGAGCTTGCACTGGAAGCCGAACGCTTTGCCATGCGCAAAAGCGGCCGCAGCGCCCGTGCGGCGCGGCAGTTCATCGAACGGCTTGCGGCGGACGAGGCTTTAAAAAATTCGCAATGAATCGCGAAAATAAGGAGTGATAACCATGCTTACGCTGGATAAGATCTATCATGCCAGCTATGTGCTGGAAAACGTCATCCGACAGACGGACATCATCCATGCCCCAAAGATCTGCCCTGACGCTAATGTTTACCTCAAGACCGAGAACCTCCAGATCACCGGTTCTTTTAAGGTGAGAGGCGCGTATTACAAGATTTCTCAGCTCTCCGAGGAGGAGAAAGCCAAGGGCGTGATCGCTTGCTCCGCAGGCAACCATGCGCAGGGCGTGGCACTGGCTGCGACCAAGAACGGCATCAAGTCCCTGATCTGCCTGCCCGACGGCGCACCGATCTCCAAGGTCGAAGCGACAAAGGGCTATGGCGCGGAGGTTTGTCTGGTTCCGGGCGTTTACGACGACGCTTACCAGAAGGCTCGCGAACTGGAGAAGGAAAAGGGATTCACCTTCGTGCATCCGTTCGATGATGAGGACGTCATCGCAGGCCAGGGCACGATCGGCCTTGAAATTATCAAGCAGCTGCGCGACGTAGACATCGTGGTCGTACCGGTCGGCGGCGGCGGACTGATCTCCGGCGTGGCATTTGCGCTCAAGTCGCTCAACCCGAACATCCGCGTATACGGCGTACAGGCAAGCGGCGCTCCCTCGATGGTGCAGTCTCTCGAAATGGACGAGATCATCTGCCTCGACAAGGTCAGCACCGTCGCTGACGGTATCAAGGTCAAGGAGCCCGGCACGAATACCTTCGAGCTGGTCAAGAAGTACGTTGACGGCGTTGTCACGGTTACCGATGACGAAGTCTCCACGGCGATCCTCGCACTCATCGAGCAGCAGAAGCTCATCGCCGAGGGTGCAGGTGCGGTTTCTGTCGCGGCGGTGATGTTCAACAAGATCCCCGATATGAAGGGCAAAAACGTGGTATGTCTGGTTTCCGGCGGTAATATCGACGTGACCATTCTTTCCCGCGTCATCAAGCGCGGCCAGCTCAAGATGGGCTGCACCGATACGCTGGTCATCCAGCTTGAGGACAAGCCCGGACAGCTCAAGGGCGTTTCGGCGATCCTCGCAGACCTGGGCGGCAATGTCGTTTCCATCCATCACGAGCGTGCGTCCGAGGACAGCGACATCACGGACACGATCCTGCGAATCGGTCTGGAAACCCGAAATCACGAGCATATCCGCCAGATCCGCCAGGCTTTGACAGAAGCAGGCTTCAAAATTGTGAACAAGTAAAGGGTGACAACCATGTGGGATTTTATTAAGGATAATATTCTGACGATTTTCTGTGTGCTGGGCTTGATCTGGCTCGGAAATCTGTTTTTGACGCAGCTTCGCTACAAGAAGCAGGGGGCCCGGCTTGAGGGGACAGTGGTCGGGCACGTTAACCAATCCGGAAATTATTTTCCGGTCTATGAATTCAATTACAATGGCGAGACGCTTCGCGTGGACAGCTACAACGGCGACAAGAACCCCATGATCGAAGGAGAAACGGAGATCATCTACTATCTCCCCGGCAATCAGAAGGGCGTCTTTGCCGAGCGGAATATGGGCGTCAAGCCGTGGCAGATCCTCTGCGGCGCGGCGTTTATCGTTGTCATTGTGATCAGTCTTATGAAATTTTTCACAAAATAAAACTGGAAAGGGGTTCCTACCTATGGCAGAGAAAATCTACACCGAGAAGGCGCCGGCAGCGATCGGCCCGTATTCTCAGGCGATCAAGGCTGGCAATGTGATCTACACCTCCGGTCAGATCGCGATCGTTCCGGCAACCGGCAACATCGAAGCAACCGATATCCAGGGACAGTCCGAGCAGGTCATGCAGAACCTGCAGAACGTTCTGGCGGCTGCCGGCACGGATTTTGCACACGTTGTCAAGACCACCTGCTTCCTCGCAGATATCGCCGATTTTGCGGCATTTAACGAGGTTTACGGCAAGTACATCACCGAGAAGCCTGCAAGAAGCTGCGTTGCGGTCAAGGATCTTCCGAAGAGTGCGCTTGTGGAAGTAGAAGTCATCGCAGTCGTTGACTAATGCATGAAAAATCGCCGTCCATTCCGGGCGGCGATTTTTGGTATTAAGCCGAAAAAAGTCCAAGATCCGGCGGATATGCCGTGAACCAGATCAAAGCCCCTTCCAGCAGCAGAAGCAGCAGCATCCCGGGGAGATTGCCGTGCTTCTGATGGTCGGCATGACGATATAGATACCACGACAGATACGCGCCGCAAGCGCAGAGCATCGCGCTTTCCAGCCAGAACGGGAGAGTCCCGATGATCCCTTGCAGCGTGAAAAGCCCTGCGATCAGCAGCGGCACCGTCCGCAGCAGCCCCTCTGCATAGGTCGTGAGGATCCCTTTCTGCAAATCCCCCATCGTCAGATACCGCGGCACCGCGACCAGAAAGGCCGGGTAGCACAGGAGCTTGCATTGCTCCCAGACGCTGCGGTTGATGGGCAGAAAACAGCGAAGCATCGGGATCTGTGAGAGCTGAACCGCATACGGATGCAGCCAGACGGCGGCAGCGGTGATGAGCAGAAGCACCCCTGTATCCCACCAGAAGGTCTTGCGGATGCGTCGGGCACGCCGCTGCGCACGCTGCACAGCGATCTCCGGCGCCGCGTCGAATTTTTGATGATAAAGCAAAACTTTCATCTTCCTCCTCCTTTGCATTTCAAGTGATACAGTGTATGCACGCTGCTGCGCGGATATGACGCACCCGTGACGGGCAGTTTGCAAAAAAATCTGAAAAACAGAAAAAAATTTCAGAAATAGTCTTTACAGAATTCGATTTTTAGTGTAAAATAAATATAGTATATCTATTGTGAGGTGTAACACATGGAACTCAAGTATAAAAGAATTCTTCTGAAGCTCAGCGGTGAGGCGCTCGCCGGTGAAAAGAAATTTGGCCTGGATTATACCATCATTGGTAATATCTGCGAAAGCGTCAAGAAATGTGTGGACGTAGGCGCTGAGGTCGGCATCGTTGTCGGCGGCGGCAACTTCCTGCGCGGCAGAATGAGCGGCGGTCTGGACCGTACCCGCGCTGACCACATGGGAATGCTCGCAACGACCATCAATGCGCTGGCGATCGCAGACGTACTCGAATCCCTCGGTGTCGAGGTTCGCGTGCAGACGGCGATCACGATGCAGCAGGTCGCAGAGCCGTATATCCGCAACAAGGCCATGAGCCACCTGAAGAAGGGCCGGGTTGTCATCTTCGGCTGCGGCACCGGTAATCCGTTCTTCTCGACGGACACAGCAGCGGCACTGCGCGGCGTGGAGATCGAGGCAGAGATCCTGATGAAGGCCACGCTCGTAGACGGCGTTTATGACAAGGATCCGCACAAGTTCGACGATGCGGTCAAGTACGACAAGCTGACCTTTACGGAGGTCCTGAACAACAACCTGTCCGTGATGGATATGGCGGCTGCAACGATGTGCAAGGAGAACCATCTCCCGATGCTCGTATTCGACCTGAGCCGTCCGGACAACATTCTCGATGCCGTGATGGGCGAGAATGTCGGCACTGTGATCACTGAGGAATAATTTACCCCGATTATTAAAATTTGTAGGAAAGGAGTCGCCCGATCGCTTCGGGCGGACATAAGAACATGAAAGCAACACTGAAAGCAGCAGAGGATAAGATGATCAAGAGCGTCAACAGCCTTGAGAACAATTTTGCGACCATCCGCGCAGGACGTGCTACTCCGGCAGTTCTCGACAAGGTGATGGTTGATTACTACGGCACACCGACCGCGATCCAGTCGATGGCAGCGATTTCCGTCGCAGAAGCTCGCGTTCTGGTCATCCAGCCGTGGGATAAGAGCGCCCTGAAGGACATCGAGAAGGCACTGCTGGCTTCCGATCTGGGCATCACTCCTATGAACGACGGCAATGTGATCCGTCTGAACTTCCCGCAGCCGACGGAGGAACGCCGTAAGGAGCTGTGCAAGAATGTCAAGAAGTTCGGCGAGGAAGCCAAGGTTTCCGTCCGCAATGTACGCCGCGACACCCTCGACAAGTTCAAGGCCATGAAGAAGAACGGCGAACTGACTGAGGACGATCAGAAGGACGCTGAGAAGAAGCTGCAGAAGGTCACCGACAAGTACTGCGAGGAGATCGACAAGGCAGTTGCCGAGAAGGAAAAGGAGATCATGACCGTCTGATCCGGTCATCCTGAAGAAACTGTCTGCGCATCATTGCATCAGCAGACGGTTCCAAAGACCTTCCTGTGATCCCGCAGGAAGGTCAATTCAAGAAAAGGAGCCATACTATGGCATTTTTTACGAAGAAAGAAGCCGTGCCGCCGGTTGCGCCGGAACAGCTTCCGAAGCACGTCGGCTTTATCATGGACGGCAACGGCAGATGGGCAAAGAAGCGCGGAATGCCGCGTGGATTTGGTCATATCGAGGGCGGTAAGGTCTACAAGAAGATCATGACCTACTGCCGCGACATCGGCATCCCGTATGCGTCATTCTATGTCTTTTCGACCGAAAACTGGTCTCGCTCCCAGGAGGAGATCAATGGCATTTTCAAGCTGATGCGTGAATATCTTGATGATGTACAGAGTTTCAAGCACGAAGGTGTCCGCTGGCTGGTCGTCGGCGATAAGTCGAAGTTTCCGCAGGATATCCAGGAGCGCATGACGAAGCTGGAGGAAGAAACACGTGACAACGACCGCCTGACCTCGATCATGTGCTGCAACTACGGCGGCAGAAACGAGCTGGCACATTCCGCGCGTGAGATCGCAGAGCTTGTCAAAAAAGGCGAGCTGGAACCGGAGGATATTACCGAAGATACGATCAATGCACATCTTTACACAGCCGGCATTCCGGATGTGGATCTGGTGATCCGTCCAAGCGGTGAGCTGCGTCTGTCCAACTTCCTGATCTGGCAGTGCGCGTATGCGGAGTACTACTTTACCAACATTCTCTGGCCGGACTTCACGACCGACGATCTCGACAAGGCTTTGATCGACTTCGCAGGCCGCGGCAGACGGTTCGGAGGCGCTGAATGAAAACACGTCTGATCTCCTCGGCAGTCGGTGTTGCCATTGCGCTGCTGGTGTTCTGGCTGCACAATACGCTGCTGCTGCCGCTGATCCTGTCGGCGGTCATCTGCATCATTCTCTTTGAGCTGACACGCGCCATCGGCGGACAGAAATTCGGCCTTGCCATGACAGGCGTGATGCTTTACGGCGCAGCAAGCCCCGTGCTGGAGTATCTGCTCTGCACAGTTTCGAGAGAAGTGCAGGTGTTTCACACGACTGCGTATGAACTGATCGGCCATGTGCAGTCGGGGCTCCTGACGATCTGTGCGCTGATGCTGTTTATTCAGTTTCTGGTGCATCACGGGAAATTCAGAGTCGAGCAGCTTGCCTTTATGGGCGGCGCGATGTTTTTTGTTCCGTGGTCGATCACGAAGCTCATTGACCTGAATTATTACGGTGACGGCAAGAACGGACTGTTCTATCTGATCCTCGCGCTGTGCGGCGCATGGATCGCGGATTCCGGTGCATATTTCTGCGGTGTTGCATTCGGCAAGCGCAAGCTTTGTCCCAACATTTCTCCCAAGAAAACCGTGGAAGGTTTCATCGGCGGCATTATCAGCAATGCCGTGATCTTCCTCGCGATTTTCTGGTGTTATGCGGTCATTCGCGGAATGCATTTCAGTCCGCTGGATGGACTGCTGGCGGCGATCCTCGGCATCGTCTGCGCTCCCATCAGCGTGGTAGGCGATCTGGTGTTCTCCGTCATCAAGCGCGAAAAGGGCATCAAGGACTACGGCAAGATCATGCCCGGTCACGGCGGTCTGACGGATCGCTTTGATTCAGTGCTGTTTGTCGTGCCGATGTTCTATGTGTTCGTGCATTTATTTACGATTCTATGATCTGGTAAGCCCATCTCAACAGATGGGCTTATTACGCTGGAAAGGAAGTCTTGACTATGAAGAAGGTAGCCATTCTCGGTTCGACCGGTTCGATCGGTACGCAGGCGCTGGATGTGGTGGATAAGCATGGGATGCAGGTGACGGCGCTTGCAGCGAATCACAATGTGCAGATGCTCGCAGCACAGGCGAAAAAATACCATCCGGAAGCCGTCTGCATCTTTGATCCCTCGAAGGCGGAGGCGCTTCAGAATCTGCTCAAAGACGAGCGCATCGAGATCCTGACCGGAATGGACGGACTTTGCGAGATCGCATCTGCCAAGTCCCACGACATTCTGCTCAATTCCGTGGTCGGCATGGTCGGACTTCTGCCGACGCTGAAAGCCATCGAAGCCGGTACGGATATTGCACTGGCCAACAAGGAAACGCTCGTCGCAGGCGGCAGCCTTGTCATGAAGAATGCTGCCGAAAAGGGCGTGAACATTTATCCCGTCGATTCGGAACATTCCGCGATCTATCAGAGCTTGCAGGGCAATTCCATGAACCGCATCCGCAAGGTCATCCTGACAGCATCCGGCGGCCCGTTTTTCGGCAAAACAAAGGCGGATCTTGCAAATGTCCGCGCTGCCGACGCCCTGAAGCACCCGAACTGGAACATGGGCAACAAGATCACCATTGATTCCGCGACCTTGATGAACAAGGGGCTGGAATTCATCGAAGCCAAGTGGCTGTTCGACCTCGATCCGTCGCAGATCGAAATTGTCGTGCATCGTCAGAGCGTTCTGCACTCCGCGGTCGAGTACGAGGACTACGCAGTGATCGGGCAGATGGGCGTTCCGGATATGAAAATTCCGATCCAGTATGCGCTCCTGTATCCGCACCGTGTCGAGTGCCCGACACGTCCGCTGTCGCTGACGGATTACGGCACGCTGACCTTTGAGAAGCCGGATTATGACACATTTGATTGCCTGCGCTGCGCGATCGATGCCATCACAGAAGGCGGTCTGCGCCCTGCCATCGTCAATGGCGCCAATGAGGAGGCTGTCTGGAATTTCCTCGGCGACCGCATCGGATTCCTCGAAATCGCGGAGCTTGTCCGCGGTGCGATGGAACACGTTCAGGGCGGTGAAGTCCGCTGCTACGAGGATGTCCTCGAAGCTGACAAGGCGGCGCGAGCTTACGTCCGCGAGCAGATCGAAAAGAAATAAAACCGAAACAGGAAAGGCTGGGATTTATGAGTATCGTAGGCATTCTGGTTGCGATTCTGGTGTTTTTCGTGATCGTCGTGCTGCATGAGCTGGGACATTTCACTGTTGCCAAGCTCTGCGGCATCAAGGTCAATAAATTTGCAGTAGGCATGGGGCCTGTCCTGCTCAAAAAGCAGAAGGGCGAAACCGAGTATTCCCTCCGCGCCCTGCCCATCGGCGGATTCTGCGCGATGGAGGGCGAGGACGACAGCAGCGATGATCCACGCGCGTTTATGAACAAACCCGTGTGGCAGCGGATGCTGGTCGTGTTGGCGGGGCCTGTGATGAATCTCATCCTCGGCTTTCTCCTGATCATCATTACGACATTGCTGTTCGGTTCGCTCGGCAATCTGACCATCAAGGATTTCCGCTATGATCCGGACACGAACGAATGCATTTCGACCAGTGCAGAAACCGGACTTGAGATCGGCGACACCATCCTGAAGATCAACGGAATGCGTATCCTCACCGACACCGACCTTTCCTACAAGCTCTCGACCAATGAGGACGACACCATGCAGGTCGTGGTGCGCAGAAACGGCGAGAAAGTGACACTCGATGCCGTGACATTCCGCAACAAGCTTAATGACACGCGGCTGGATTTCTATGTGGAAGGCATCGGTCTGACACCGTGGAACGTCATCCGCTACAGTTTCCTCGACACGATCTCGACCGGACGGCTGATCTGGTCGTCACTGCGCGATCTGCTGAGTGGAAAATACGGATTCCACGACCTGTCCGGCCCTGTCGGCATCGTATCGACCATCGGCGAAGCGGCAAGCTACGGCGAAACCTTCAAGCAGCATCTGACCAGTGTTATCAGTCTGGCAAGCTTCATCACCGTCAATGTCGGCATTTTTAATCTCCTGCCGATCCCTGCACTGGATGGTGCAAGACTGGTCTTTCTCGTGGTCGAAGGCATCCGCCGCAAGCCCATCCCGCCCGACAAGGAGGGCATGGTGCATTTCGTGGGAATGGCACTGCTGTTCCTGCTGATGATCGCGGTGACATTCCAGGATATTCTGCGGCTGGTTCAGAAGTGAGGTGTGTGCAATGTCGCAGATTCTTTCGTCGGCGTTGTTGATACTGGCGGTCGGGCTTACCATGTATAGTATGCATGGGGCAAACTCACGCCGAACACCGGAGGAACGGGAAAACCGAAAAATGATAACGGCATTGATATATACGTTTTGTGGAATCAGCATCATCTG
>JAFPXW010000160.1 GCA_017394565.1 Oscillospiraceae bacterium
CAGTTAAAGTATTGGTTTTTCAGAAAAGTGACAGCTTGCAGTGCAGATGAGCTTCAGCTCAAAATTAAGCTGTACTTTTTTACCTTCCTCTTTATGAAAACATCCGGCAGGGCTGTCGGATGTTTTTAGTTTTTTCGCAGTATTCCGGATGACGCAGGATCCGGAAAATTTTTTTGTAACAACCCGGACGATGCGACATCGGGGAATGCGTATCGGGAGAAGATGATGGGGAATGAGGAATTAGGAATGAGGAATTAGGAATGAGGAATTAGGAATGATTGGTATCGCTTCGCAATGTTTTAGGGTGTGCGAAAGCCATCAGTGCAGGTAAGGTTCTCTGCGCTGATGGCTTTTCTGATTTTATATTTAGAGCCAAATCAATGATTTGGGATACCTGTTTCGTTTTTCAAACTTCACTGTTCCTGAAACGAGAACAATTCCTCCACCGTCACGCCAAAGACGTTTGCAATGTCCATCGCGAGTTTGAGCGAGGGGTTGTATTGACCGCGTTCCAGACGGATGATGGTTTCGCGCCGGACACCGACCAATTCCGCAAGTTCGCCTTGCTTCATGCCGGTTTTGGCACGGTATTCCTTGAGTTTTGTGACAAGCTCCGGCATCAGTCATCCTCCTCGTCGTCGCCTTTCAGAGCGCCGCGGCTCTCGAAATAGGCAAGGAAGCTGTTTTGCAGGCAGAGCAGGACTTCCACGCCGATCAGGAGATGATTCCGGTTCAGCGTGATCGTAAATCGGGATGTCACAGCCATCAGCAGGATCAGCGCTCCCATAGCACAACTGAGTGTCCATTCGTTCGCCTTGTGCCAGTTCTGTTGGTACAGCTCGTCTTTCGGATCGTTTGCACCAAGCGTCATCGGAACGACGAGCAGTGCGACAGAAGCAATCAGCAGCAGGAATTTCACGCCGATCATCGGCATGGTTTCTGCATCCGGCAGAAGATAGAATACAATGAACAGCACCGACGACAATGCGGTCAGGATCGCGCGTGTTCTGGCAGGCATACGGGACATTCTGGTGTTTTTCGATTTCATAAGATCATCCTCCTTTGTGTGACGAAGTGATGTATTTATCACCTCATGTGACAAGTATATCACATCTTGATGCGTTTGTCAATAGAAAAGTGATAAATTTCTCACTTCCCAAAAAACTTGCAAAAATTTTTAATAATCCTCTTGACAAATTCCGGATTTCGTGCTATACTAAACTTGTAAGCAAAAATTAATAATCCGAATCACAAATTATAATCCAAACCACAAGAAAGAAGGTGACGGATCGTGCATAAGAGTATTTACAGCCTCGTCCTCGCGGATGATGTGGTCGCGGCGGTGGATCGGCTCGCGTATGAGATGCATACCAGCCGGTCGAATCTCATCAACCAGATCCTTGCCGAGCGATTGTCCTGCGTCACGCCGGAAATGCGGATGCAGGCGGTGTTTGCGCGGATGGAGGAGCTTGCGAACAATTTCCGGATACAGGAGCAGACCTCCGCGCGGATGCTCTCGCTCCAGAGCCAGCTCGATTACAAATACAAGCCCACGGTGCAGTATTTCGTGGAGCTGTACCGTGTCCCGAAAGACGGTGAGGACGGACGGCTTCGCATCCAGCTTCGCACCCAGAACCAGAACCTGCTGACGGTGCTGGAGCAGTTTTTCCGGCTGTGGATGGCGCTGGAGGAGCATTATATCCCACAGGCTGCCGGCACGGTCTACCGCGTTTCTGCCGGAAGATTAGAACGCTCCATCCGCAATCCCGATGTCGATGAGGACACCCTCGGCGAGATGATCGGCGGTTACGTCCGGACGTTCGACCGCTATCTGAAAGCCTATTTCGCCGGCATCACCCATCCGCAGGAAACCGCCGCCCGGCTGGAACAGGCGTTCCGGAAGGATGCGGAACGCATCACGAAGTCCATTTAGCATACAATCAGTATTCATGTAACGATTGAAAAGAGATATAAGGAGGTAACGCTATGAACGCACAGAAACTCACTGAGAAATCCCGTGAAGCCATTCAGTCTGCACAGAGCCTTGCAATCTCTGCACAGAACCAGCAGATCGAACAGGTACATCTGTTTCTGGCACTCGTGTCGCAGGAGAACGGTCTGATCGGGCAGATGATGCAGAAGATCGGTGTCGATACGGAGGCGCTTCGCAGGGCGCTCCAATCCGCCATTGATGCCATGCCGGCAGTGACCGGCTCCGGCAGAGAACCGGATAAGGTCTATATTTCGCACGATGTGGACATTGCATTGACTGCCGCGGAACAGCTCGCTTCCAAGATGAAGGACGAGTACGTTTCCGTCGAGCATATCGCGCTCTGCCTGATCGAAAAGCCCGATGCGACGCTGAAAAAAGTCCTCGATCAGTTCCACGTCACGAAGGATGCCTTTTTGCAGGCGCTCATGCAGGTGCGCGGCAATACCAGAGTCACATCCGAAAATCCGGAGGATACCTACGATGTCCTCACGAAGTATGGCTCTGACCTGACCGAGCTTGCACGCAAAAACAAGCTCGATCCCGTCATCGGGCGTGACAGCGAGATCCGTAATGTCATCCGTATCCTTTCCCGCAAATCCAAGAATAACCCCGTCCTCATCGGTGAGCCGGGTGTCGGCAAGACGGCCATTGCAGAGGGACTGGCACTGCGCATCATCCGCGGTGATGTGCCGGATTCCCTGAAAAACCGCAGGATCTTCTCCCTCGACCTCGGCGCACTGATCGCCGGTGCGAAATTCCGCGGCGAATTCGAGGAGCGTCTGAAAGCCGTTTTGCAGGAGATCAAAAAGAGCGAGGGCGGCATCATCCTCTTTATTGATGAGCTGCACACCATCGTCGGTGCCGGCAAGACCGACGGCGCAATGGATGCCGGCAATCTGCTCAAGCCGATGCTGGCACGCGGCGAACTCCACTGCATCGGTGCGACGACGCTGAATGAATATCGCCAGTATATCGAGAAGGATCAGGCGCTCGAACGCCGTTTCCAGCCGGTTCTGGTCGCAGAGCCGACGGTCGAGGACACGGTTTCCATCCTGCGCGGTCTGAAGGAACGCTACGAGGTGTTCCACGGCGTCAAGATCCACGATGCCGCCCTGCTTGCGGCGGCAACGCTTTCGGATCGCTATATTTCGGACAGATTCCTGCCGGATAAGGCGATCGACCTCGTGGATGAGGCGTGCGCGATGATCCGCACGGAAATGGATTCCATGCCGCAGGAACTCGACGATATTTCGCGCCAGATGATCCGTCTGGAAATCGAGGAAACTGCCCTCAAAAAGGAGACCGACAAGCTCTCGCAGGAGCATTTGTCCGAAATCCAGAAGGAACTCGCGGAACTGCGTGATAAATTTGCCGAAATGAAGGCAAGATGGGAGAACGAGAAAACCGGCATCTCCAAAGTCCAGAAGCTTCGCGAGGAACTCGAAAACGCAACGGCCGAGATGGAAGCCGCAGAACGCCGGTACGACCTGAACAAAGCCGCAGAACTCAAATACGGTAAGATCCCTGCACTCCAGAAGCAGATCGAAGCCGAGGAGCAGACCGCCGGCAAGCAGGGCACGTCCCAGTCGATCCTGAGAAGCGAGGTCACATCGGAGGAGATCGCGAAGATCATCTGCCGCTGGACAGGCATTCCGGTTGCTAAGCTGATGGAGGGCGAGCGTGAAAAGCTCCTGCGCATGGAGGATATTCTGCACGAGCGCGTGATCGGACAGGACGAAGCCGTGACGAAAGTCAGCGAAGCCATCCTGCGTTCGCGTGCAGGCATTCAGGATCCGGACAGACCGATCGGCAGCTTCCTGTTCTTAGGCCCGACGGGTGTCGGCAAGACGGAGCTTGCGAAATCGCTGGCGCAGGCGCTGTTTGACGACGAGGATGCGATGGTGCGCATCGACATGAGCGAATATATGGAGAAATTCAGCGTGACGCGCTTGATCGGAGCGCCTCCCGGATACGTTGGCTATGAGGAAGGCGGACAGCTCACGGAGGCGGTTCGCAGAAAGCCCTATTCTGTGGTGCTTCTGGATGAAGTCGAGAAAGCGCATCCGGATGTTTTCAATCTGCTGCTGCAAGTGCTGGACGACGGACGCATCACGGATTCGCAGGGACGGACGGTGGACTTCAAGAACACGATCCTGATCCTGACATCGAATCTGGGCAGCCCGTATATTCTGGACGGAATGCAGGCAGACGGCAGCATTTCGGAGGAAGCAAAGGCGCAGGTGAACACGCTGCTGCACCAGCAGTTCCGGCCTGAATTCCTGAACCGACTCG
The DNA here is from genome assembly GCA_017394565.1 of Oscillospiraceae bacterium. Lineage (GTDB taxonomy): Bacteria > Bacillota > Clostridia > Oscillospirales > Ruminococcaceae > UBA3855. The sequence goes on from JAFPXW010000160.1 coordinate 4,286, forward strand.
ATGAGATCGTGTTCTACAAGCCGCTGCAG
>JAFPXW010000020.1 GCA_017394565.1 Oscillospiraceae bacterium
CGGAACTCGTTTTCGTTGACGCGCCATGTCCTGCGTCCAGGATGATCACCTGCCGGCTGCCGGCCATGCCCGTGACCTGCAATGCGCTTCGTTCCGCGCGTTTTGCCGCAAGGCAGGCGCCGCAGATGGTCACGGCGATCGCGGTGCATACGGCAGCTGCCCTGCCGATCACGGTTTTCAGTTTTAGATTTTTCATAAGGTATCACCTGATTTCCAAAGATTCTTGTGATACACTATGAACATTTCCGGAAAAATATGCAGGGCGTGTTCGTTCATTCCTCCGCGCCCAGATCCTCCAGCAGCCGGTACAGCTCCTCCTCGGTCGCGACCGTGACGCCCTCCTCCACCGCCTGCCTGTCCGCCTCTGACAACAGCCACAGCTCCGCATCCAGTACACGGTAGGGCTTGTCCGCCCCCTCGCGCCACAGCGCCAGCCGATCGCCGCTGGCTTTTATCATAAATCCCGGTTCCGGGATCGGCTGGTTGGCGGCAAGCTGGGCGATCCTGTCAGATTTGTACTGCTCGATGCTGTGAGCCGCCGGTACCATCACGATCACCGCACACACCATCAGTGAGACCATTACCATAAATAATGCCGCAAACCGCAGCCGGATCGAATGTGTCATAAAACTGCACCTCCTGATTGTTTTGAATGTAATTGGATTCTGCCCCAATGTCACCGTTATATACGGTATGTCTATAAAAAATGTCCGGTTTGTATATTTTTTTGCATTTGGACTTGCTTTTTTCGTCAGGATGTGCTATAATAATGATAATTGTAAATCTCTGCTTCCATGAGATCACCGATGCCGGCTATCATGTTGATTTTCGTCATGATTTCCATCCTTTTCGCAGTTTGACAAACGCTTGGCATCGGATGCAATATGATATGTAAGGAGTATACGCCGAGTGATAGGCTGGCTTTCGGCACATCCGGCGTTCAGGAACAAGTATGGGACTGAATTTTCGCAAAAGTATCAAGATCGCCAAGGGCGTGAGTCTGAATGTCGGCACCGGCGGTGTCAGCGTCAGCGTGCGCGGCAAGGCGAAGGGACTGAATTATTCCCTCAACAGCTCCGGACGCGGCACGGTCTCGCTGCCGGGGACAGGGCTTTCCTATTCCGCCAATCTGAAAACCGCTGCCAAGAAAGCGACCAAAACCGCAAGAAATTATAGATCCGATGCCTACAAGAAACAGCAGGCGATCGAAAAGGAAAAAGCTGCGCAGGCAAAGGCGGAAGCCAGAGCGCAGGCACAGCAGGAAAAGGAACAGGCAAAACAGGCGGAACTTGACGCCAATCGCCTGAAGGTCGAGGAATTCGAGAATTACCTCGAAATGGTCAAGGGCGTTCACAAGGAATGTGACGAGCCCGTAGACTGGGTGAAGATCCGCGATGCGATGCCGCCGTTCACCAAAGCCGAAGGCGGCCCTGCCGAAAAGGCAGCCCGTGCGGCACTGGCGAATTATCAGCCGAATTTCGGTGCCAAGCTGTTCGGACAGGACGAAAAGCGCCGCGCGGAGCTCCAGAAACAGATCGAGGCTGCCAAGGCGGAGGATGCCGAGGCATTCGAGGGCTGGCAGGAATCTGTGAAATTCGCCGACCGCATCCTGGCCGGCGATGTCGATGCGTATTATGAAGCCATCGAGGGCGCAAATCCCTTTGAGGATTTTGCGCAGTTCGGAAGCGATCTGGAATTCGGCACGGACAGCCGCGACTACATGGAGATCGAATTCCGTGTGAAATCACGCGAGGTGGTACCGGAGCAGGTGCTTTCCCTCACGTCCACCGGAAAGCTCTCGGAAAAGGAAATGTCCCGCACGATGTATTTCGACATCACGCAGGATTATGTCTGCTCCTGTGCGATCCGGCTGGCCCGCGAGATCTTCGCGCTTCTGCCGGTGCAGGCAGTGCTCGTTCATGCTGTGGACGGTGTGCTGAATACCGCCACCGGCCATGAAACCGAGGAAGCCATCCTCTCCGTCGGCTTCACACGCGAAGGATTCGAGGGGATCAATTTCGACCGGATCGATCCGTCGGATTTCCTTTCGACATTCCCGATGCGGATGCAGTTCACCAAAACCACCGGCTTCCGTCCGGTCGAACGCATCACCATCGAGGAATAAAGAACGATTTTGAATTTTACCAAATCCACCCATTGATAAGGGGAGTGATCTGATGCGACAAACCTTCGTCATCATCAATGCGCTCACGGCGTTCATGCTGCTCCTCGCATTGGCACTGACGTGTATCCTTCCGCTGAAATATGAAGGCAGTACGCTTCTGGGCATCTCCGAATACTCACCGGAGTGGAGGTATACCGATGCCTCTGCTGCCGATCCGTCCGACCTGCGGTTCAATGACGACGGAAAAGCCGTCATCATTGCCGCCATCAACGGTTCCTCGCTGGACGGACGAAGCCTTTGTTTTTCCAGCGGTGACGTTGTATTCAACGTCTACCTCAATGACAAAAAGATCTACGACTTCCACCCGGAGCTTGGCGGACTGTACGGAAAATCCTACGGTGAACAGATCCATACCGTTCCCCTGCCGTCGTCGGGACAGAATTCCAAGATCAAAATTATCTGCAACCGCCTGCGTTCGACTCGCAATACGGGCTTCAAGGACTTCTGCCTGTCGGACGGCAGGAGCTATCAGACGCAGATCCTGCGGAAAGGCGTCGGGAAATTCCTCCTGTGTATCCTGTCGTTTTGGATCGGACTGGTCATGTTCCCGTTCGGTGTCGTGGAATTGTTCCTGCGGCGCACGGAAACGCTCGAACCGATGAGCCTCGGTGTCATGGCGATGGTACTGGCGGTCTGGACGTGTTTCCCGACGCTGACGCCACAGCTGTTATCCGGAAATTTCGCTTCCGCACACGCTTTTGAGCATATGACGCTGATGATCCTCCCGATCCCGGTTCTGATCTTCGTGGGCGTCATTACGAATCAGATCAAGTCGCCGATTGTCATCACAACGGTCGCCCTTGCGATGCTCAATACGATCATCCAATGTTCTCTGGTGCATACCGGACAGCGTGATTACTCCGAAATGTTGCTGTTTTCTCATGGTACCATCTTTCTGGGGATCGCGGCGGTCATTTTCCTTGTGGCGCGTTCCATCCATCGGAAATCGCTGAGCCGGATGCAGCATGGATTCGTGGTTTCCTCGCTGTTCATCCTGTGTTCGTCCGGCGTGGCGGATCTGATCCGGTTCTACCTCGGTTTCCGTGAGGATGCGGCATTTGCAGTCCGGATCGGCATGGTCGTTTTCATCGTGATACTGGCGATCTATGAATTCCGGCAGCTCATCTCGATCCAGGTGCGCAGCAGCGAGGTCGATGTCATGCAGCGGCTGGCGATGGAGGATGCGCTCACCGGACTAAAGAACCGCACGGCCTTCAACCAGTACGAGCAGGAGCTCGCCAAGCGTTCGGAGGGCATCTGTCTCTTTATCCATCTCGATGTCAACTACCTCAAGAAGGTCAACGACACCTATGGTCATGCGCAGGGAGATATCCACATCAAGGCGGCTGCGGATGTCATTCGCGAGAGCTTCGGGCAGTATGGCAATGTGTACCGTGTCGGCGGCGATGAATTCTTTGCGATCCTCGACGGTGAGGACTGCCATCAGGATTACATCCGCGCTGTTGCACAGTTCCGCGTCAAGCAGCGGCAGTACAATGAGCTTCATAATCCGCCGGTTCCTCTACAGCTGGCGCACGGCATGGCAGAATACAAGTTCACCGCACACAACCCCGAAAAGGCGGAGAAACTGGCGGATGAACGGATGTATGAGAACAAGCGCACACTGAAGCTTGCGAATGCGTCCTGATTTTTGAATGCGATATGACAAAATTGAAAAGCCCCCGGCTTTGAGAGGATTCTCTGAGCCGGGGGCTTCTTTTTATCTTCTTATCTTATAGGATTGCGTGATCTTAGTTATACTGATACAGCTGGCAGGAGATCATGCCGTTGTAAAGCTTGCGGCGCTTGTCGGCTTTTTTGCCGAAATACTGCTCGAAATCGCCGTCGCCGCAGATGATGTATGCCGGGGTGCTGAGGACCTTGCCCATCGTGCGGTAGATCCGGCGGGCATCGTTCTGCTCGAGCATTCGCTCGCCGTAGGGGGGATTCGTGAAGATCACGGCATCCGGCACGGGCTGGAAATCCGCAACATCACGCTGCTCGACACGGAGGAATTTCTCCACGCCGGCTTTCTTGGCATTGTCCAGCGTGAGCTTGATGGCTGCCGGATCCACGTCGAAGCCGTAGCCCACGAATTCCACATTGCGGTCGATCCGGTCGAGGGCTTCGGAGCGTGCTTCGCGCCACACCTGCGCCGGAACGGATTCCCACTGCTCTGCCTGAAAGCGTCTGTCCAGTCCGGCCGCGATCTTGCAGGCACGGCGAGCTGCTTCGATCAGGAACGTGCCGCTGCCGCAGAACGGATCGCAGACGATGGTGTTGCTGCGCATTCTGCCGAGATCAAGGATGCCGGCGGCAAGCGTTTCGCGGATCGGCGCTAAGTTCGCATTCCGGCGATAGCCGCGCTTGTGCAGCCCCTCGCCGGAGGTGTCGAGATACAGGCTCACCTGGTTCTTCAGGATGGTGAACTGCAATTGATGCACGCTGCCGGTTTCCGGCAGGAAGCCTTCGGTCTTGTAGGCTCTTTGCAGGCGCTTGACAGCGGCTTTTTTCAGGATCTTCTGGCAGGCTGGGATGCTGGTGAGCTGGGAATTCACGGAATGTCCCTTCACCGGGAAAGCATCCTCCCTGCCGATGAATTCCTCCAGAGGCGCTTTGAACATTCCGTCAAACAGCTCCTCGAAGGTCGTTGCTTTGTATTCTGCGAGTACGATCTGGACACGTTCTGCGACAGACAGATTCACGTTTGCCCTGGCCAGTGTGGAAAGGTCGCCTGTCCAGCTCACTCTGCCGTCCTGCACGGTGATGTCCTCACCGCCGATGCGTGTGACTTCAAACCGCAGGACTTTTTCCAGTCCGAAATGGCACGGTGCCGAGAAACGAATGTTACCCATTACTCATCACCTCCGCCGCCATTGTCCGCCGGTGCGGCCGGTGCCGGAGCATCCGGAATTGCCGGTTCTACCGGATCGGGTGTGTAGGTGTTGCCGCTGTCACCGGAGGAGGAATTGCCGCTGTCGCCGGAAGAAGAATCACCGGAAGAATTCGAGCCGGAATTAGAACCGGAGTTCGATCCGCTGGACGACTTCTTGATCGGGTTGCCGTCTTCGTCGGTTTCCTTGGTGGTTTCCTTCGGGCGGTACTTACAGCTCTCGCAAACCGGGCAATTGGTGGACTTCCAGTAGCCCTTTTCGCCGGATTTCGGGCAGTACTTGCCGGCACGCAGACCGGTGTTCGAGCAAACGTAATCCTCCACGATGTTCTCCGGAACCGGATACTCGTTGTCGGATTCGATGGAGTTCGCATACTCACCGATGACGTTCTGCCACATCTTCGCAGAACTGATGGAAGTATCGAGCTTCTCACGGTCGGTGTAACCGATCCAGACACCGGATACGAAATCCTCCGTCAGACCAATGAACCAAAGGTCGTCCCAGTTCTGCGTTGTACCGGTCTTACCAACGACTTCCTTATTGGAAAGCTGTGCATAACCTGCCGTACCGTTGGAGGAAACGACGTTCTTCATCATGCGGTTCATGACGTAGGCAGTTTCCTCGTCGATCGCCTGATACGGCGCACCGTCGTTCTCATAGATCAGCTCGTGGTTGCCCTGTTCCAGACGGGAAACGCAGTGTGCCTTGTAGTACCAGCCGCCGTTGCCGTAGGGAATGTAGGCATTGACCATATTCTGCATGGTAACACCGTAGGAAAGCGCTCCGACAGACAGCGGAGACAGCGCGACATCGGTGTTGCCCTTCGCGTCGAATTCCAGCAGATCCAGTCCCATCTTCTCGGTCGCGAACTGGAAGACTTCATCCGTGCCGAGTTCGTCAACCAGGTGCGCCGAGATGGTATTGAGGGACTTCATCAGACCGTAATACATCGGCAGGTTCTTGCCGGAATAGTTGGTCGCAATGGAGTTGGAGGAATAGTTCTTCGGCCAGAGTTGGCCGTCCGGCAGTGTCAGACCGTAGTCCTTGATCATGCTGCCCCACGAGAAAATGTCGGAATAGATACCGTAGCCGTAGCCGCAGATGGGCTTGATGGTGGAACCCGGCTGACGTTTTTCCATGGTGGCGTAGTTCATGATGAGAGAGCCTTTCTTCTCGCCGACCTGACCGACGCACGCCAGGATCTCGCCCTGATAATTCATCGCAATGAACGCACTCTGCGGATAGATGACTTCGTCGTTGTCGTCAATTTCGCCGTCACCGTTGGTGTCGTTGTAGCGTGCAGAATTCTTGGTGTTGATGATGTTGTTGAGGTCGAGATATTTCTCCTCGACATATTCCTGCATCTCCGGATCAATGGTCGTGTAGATCTGGTAGCCGCCGGTATTGATGCGGTGGAGGGCTTCTTCCTTATCCAGACCGTAGGTTTCCATCAGATAGGTCTGCACCTCGCGCATCGCCATCTCGACCGTCCATGTCATATCGGAGGAATTCGTTCCGGTATTCTTCGGCTGCGGATGGAGTTTCTCGTATTCATCGGTATCGGTGAAGATCAGGTGTTCATTGAGGGCTTCCTGATATTCGTCATAGGAGATCGCACCGTGCGCATACATCTGCCAGAGAACGTATACCTGACGGTCGCGGTTGCGCTTGCGTCCGGTGTTCACCCATTCGTGTGTTTCGTCGTCTGTGTAGCCTGCGAACGGGTTGATGGTCTCCGGCGACTGCGGGATCGCTGCGAGAACAGCTGCTTCCGCCACGGACAGATCCCAGACATCCTTGCCGAAATACTTCATGGAACCCATCTCGATGCCGTTGGCAGCACCGCCGAAACCGATGTAGTTCAGGTAGGTTTCCATGATATCGGACTTGGAGTAATTCTTCTCCAGTGTCATCGCACGGAAGATCTCGCGGATCTTACGGGTGGGGGATTCCTTGTCATCGCCGGTCACGTTCTTGATGAGCTGCTGGGTAATGGTCGAACCACCACGCTGGGAGTCCCAGAAATGAAGTACCAGGTTTGCCATGGCCGCGATGGTGTTTTTGTAGTCCACACCGTCGTGAGTGTAGAAACGCTCATCCTCGGTGTACACGAACGCATCCAGAACGTGCTGCGGGATCTGGTCGATATCGACCGGAATACGCTGTACCTCGTTCTTGACCTCGTAAAGCTGGACAACATTGCCGTCCTTGTCGGTGCCGTAGACGTTGGTATTATAGGAAAGCTCCATTTCCTCCAGTGTGATCGAGGAGGACTCGTCCATCAGCTGGATGACATAGACCGCACCAGCCGTTCCGACGATGGTACCGGTGATGATACAGATCAGAAAGACCGACAGCAACGTGGAAAACAGGATGGACACCACGCGCTTGACAATGCGCCAGCCTTTGGATGGTTTCTTCTTTTTGTGAACGGCAGGCTTTGTGCCGTTCTTATGGGTTTGCTCTTGCATGACAGTATGAGATCCTTTCTTGTGATCGCGTCAAAAACGCGATTTCTTCCGAAAATGCATACATGATTATTATAACACAGGGAGTATGGATTGTCAATCATTTTTTAATGCGGAACAGGGAAATCAATTTTTGGGGTTCTGTTAAGAGAACAGGCACATTTCTTTCCCCCCAACCCCCTCCCCAAGCAATGCTAACAACTTTAGCACTTGCCGCAAGGCATAGCAGGGTGCAGGGTGACTCCCCACGGGGTGGGGAGATGCTGAGCCACGCGAAGCAGAGGGGACGGGGCGTTCGCCGCAGCCCCCTGCAAAAAAGCCCCCTCCTTGGGGAGGGGGTTGAGGTGGGGGGAAAGAAGGATGCCTGTTGTAATTTCTCATGATTCGATCGTCGCATCGAGAAGCTGCACATACGGGCTGCCGTTTTCCTCGTAGGCATTGTAGGTGCCTGTCACGGTGATCTCGGTGCCGGTTTCCGGGTAGTCGTCGGGAAAGACAGCTTCGCCTGCGAGGACGAATTCGATGCCCTGACTACAGCAAGCCGTTGCGTCCGAGATCAGCACCGCGAAGTATTCCTTCTCCGTTTCCGGATCCTGATAATACGCGAACGGCCCGTGGGCACGGATGGTTTTTCCCGTGTATGCGTCGGAATTGTACACCATGTCGTAGCACTGCGCATAGACCATGCTGCTCTCCAGGATCGTCAGGTCAACGTCAATGTCACCGTTCGACGCATCCGCAAGCTCTACTTCCGGCGGCGGTGCGCTCGTCGCTTCCGTGATTGCTGCCAATGTTTCCACCGGCTGTGCTTCGGTGTTCTGCGCTTCGATCAGGCTGTCGAGATTCGAGGTGTCACCGCACGCGGTCAGAAACAGTGCCGCTGCCGGCAGTGCGAGCAGTTTTGTGAAGCTTGTCATGTCATTCCGTCCTTCCTGTCACTCTGGCAATGAGTGAAAATGTCAGAAATACCACAATATCCGCGCAAACGATCGTCGAGCCGACCGGTGTCGAGCAGAGGATCGAGAGGATGATGCCGACCGCCGCACAAACGACCGAGATCACTGCCGAGCAGATGATGACCGCGCGGAAGCTCCGGAACAGCCGCATAGCCGACAGTGCCGGGAAAATGATCAGCGCCGAGATCAGCAGCGAGCCGACCAGATTCATCGCCAGCACGATGATGATTGCCGTGATGACCGCGATCAGGAGGTTGTAGGCATTTGCCCGAAGTCCCGTCGCCGCGGCAAAGCTCTCGTCAAACGTCACCGCGAAAATTCTGTGGTAAAACAGCAGGAACAGCACGATCACAATGACCGACAGAATGACGCAAAGCCATACATCCGAGGCTTTCAGCGTCAGGATCGACAGCGAACCGAACAGCGTCGAACACACGTCGCCTGCGACATTCGCGGATTTCGAGAACACATTGATGAGCATATAGCCGACCGCCAGCGCGCCGACCGAGATCATCGCAACAGCGGCATCACCTTTGATCTTGGTGTTCTGTCCGGTGCGCAGGAGCAGGATCGCTGACAGCATCGTGACCGGCAGGATGATGACCATCTGGTTCGTGACGCTTGCGACCGTAGCGACCGCCATTGCGCCGAATGCCACATGGGAAAGTCCGTCGCCGATGAACGAAAACCGCTTCAATACGAGCGTTACGCCCAGCAGCGAGGAACACAGCGAGATCAGCAGTCCCACAATGAATGCATACCGTACAAACGGGTAATTCGAGAAATAAAAGATCAGTGTCTGTAATGCTTCGCTCATGTGCTGACACCTCCCTGGGATGCGATGAAGCCCTCGCCGACTTCGCTGTGGAGGTAGTCCTCCTTCGTGCCAAAGAACAGCTGCCGCTGCGAGCCGATGTGGAGAATGTGCGATGCATAGCGCAGCGCAGCACCCACATCGTGGGAAACCATGATGATCGTGATGCCTTCCTGATGCAAGCCCTCGATCAGCTCGTAGAGGTCGTTCTGCGCCTTTGGATCGAGTCCGGTGACGGGTTCGTCGAGGAGGAGCATTTTCTTCGCGGCGCACAGGGCTCTCGCCAGCAGTACGCGCTGCTGCTGACCGCCGGACAATTCGCGGTAGCAGCGGTCTGCAAATTCCGCGATGCCAAGCCGCTGCATTGTTTCCTCGGCAAGCTGCTTTTCTTCCTTATTATAAAAGGGACGCCATCCCATCCCCGACAGGCACCCGGAACGGACGATCTCCCTTACCGATGCCGGAAAATCCCGCTGCACCACTGTCTGCTGCGGCAGATAACCCACGTCCTTGCCGGACAATCCGCCGTACCACTGGATCTCTCCGGCGATCTGGGATTTCAGACCGAGCAGCGCCTTGATGAGCGTGCTCTTGCCCGAACCGTTCTCGCCGAGAATGCAAAGGTAATCCCCTGCACTGATGCCGAAATTCAGCCCCTCCGTGACCACGAGATTCTCGTAGCCGAGGGAAGCGTCACGCACGACAACCTGCGTGTCGGGGACGCTTTCCCCGCGCAGGGAAATGATGCCCTCGTCGATCTGCGTCTGTTCACTCATTGCAGTCCTGCCGCCTCCTTGAGAACCTGTAGGTTTTCGGTCATGAGGTCGAGATACGTCGCGCCGCCGTTAATATCCTCCTGCGTCACCGACTGGAGGGAATTGAGCGTTGCGATGGTCTGATCCTTCGACTGGGTGTTATCGCGGACAGCTTCCGCAAGTCCGGTATTGCCGCCCTCGATATTGAAAATGGTCTGCGTGCCGAGTTCGTCGATCTTCTGCGCCAGGAACGCAATGGTCTCAAAGCTGGCTTCCGTTTCTGCGCTGCATCCGGCAAACGCCGCGTAGTACTCGTAGCCGTAATCTTCCACAAAATACCGGAACGGGAAACGATCGGCAACGATCAGCGTCTTGTCTGCCGTCTGCTGTGCAAGGTCGGCAAACATCGCATCGAGCTGCGCCAGATTCTCCCCATAATGCTTCTGCGCGTGGCGGTAGTCCTCCGCGTGTTCCGCATCCACGGCACAAAGCTGATCGGAAATGGCCTGGCAGCAGGCTTCAGCATTCTTCACCGACAGCCAGATATGCTCATCGAATTCAGGGGCTTCGTCGTGTTCTTCATGCTCCTCGTCATGCTCATCCTCGTGGTCATGGTCGTGCTCGTCCGCCTCCATGCCCTCGACTGTTTCTTCCTCCAGCGCATTCACGGCATCCATCAGGCACACGGTCTGCTGCTTCTCGTTGACGGCATTGCCAGCGGCTTCGTAAGCCCACTGTTCGGATTCGCCGCCGACATAGATAAAGAGGTCGCACGAGGAAATTTTCGCGATGTCCGCCGCGCTCGGCTGGAAGCTGTGGCTGTCCGTGCCGTTGTCCAGCAGATAGGTCACTTCGTATGCAGCTTCCCCGGTCGCCGGCAGCAGATGCTTCGTCCAGTCGTATGCCGCGAAATTCGTACAAACAATGCGGATCCGGTCATCCTCGGCCCCGAGGACACCATTGCACCCGGTCATGCCAAGTCCCAGCGCCGCTGTCAGGCACAGGGCCAGCCATTTTCTATGCTTCATAGATCTTCCATCCTTTCCCGATTCCGTATCAAAAATCTGAAACTCATTCTCATTTTTAAATTATAGCATAAATGCGCCATTCTGTCAAGAGTGCAATGCGGATTTTCACGTCCTTTTCACGATAGCAAAAAGTTATATCCGTTTTGTATAATCCTATTTGTATAATTTGTAGCGGTCTGCACAAGTTTTTTCTCGCATTTTCTACACGAATTCACGAAAAACTATTGACAAACCCGAAAATCCGTGGTACAATAAGAATATACAAGGAGTTAAACGTTTAAGTAAAAAGTAACAATCTGAGAAACAGTCGATTTTGAAAGGTGTCACTTTATAAAGGAGATGAGGATATGCAGAAACACTTTTACCGTCTGATCGCATCTGCCGCTGCGGCAGCCATGACAGTTGCACAGCTTACTTCTGCTGCGCAGGTGGCTTCTGCAAAGAAGGAGAAGGAACCGGTTTACCAGACTTCCGAAGCCTCCGATCCGGAGCGTACTCCCGAAGTATCCGAAGTCGCTGAAAATAAGGATGCAGAGGATGCATCGAAAGGTGTGACGGCGACAGAACCGGCTTCCGACGAACCGGACAGCCCTGCTGAGGAACCCCTGATCGTATCAGCAGAACTCATCTCCTCCGAAACAAGCGGCGAGGAAACCCTCCCGACAGAAAGTACGACCGTCACCGAAACAACGACCACCGAAACCACAACCACCACGGCAGAAACAACCACAGAATCCACTACCACGGAAACGACTACAGAAACGACCACGGAATCCACCACCGCAACGACCGCCTCCACCGCCGAAACCACGACCGAGCCACTCATGACGAGTGCGACTGAAACGAGCGCGCCTGCCGTTTTTGTGCGGCAGAAGCCGGATTTCTCCAAGCTGGATGCCTGCGGAACACTGAGTCAAACACAGACGCAGACTCTCGCAGCTCTTATCTTTGAGACGATCTCCGATCACAAGTCGTCCCTTGATTTGACAAAGTGCCCGGAAATGGACGCGATCGCGATCGACCAGATCGACTCCGTGACGTCCGTCTTTCAGACCGTCATCGCCTCCTGCCGCGAAGGGATCCTGACGGATGCCGGGTATCGTTATCAGTACAATCTGGCAACACAGTCCATCATCGGATTATCTTTTACTTACAAGGTCCCCACCGAACCGCCGGAGCTATACGAATCTGCATACCAGATCGCCTGCGAAAAGCTTGACGAACTGGAGGCCGGTGTCGATCCCGCGTGGTCAGCGCCGGAGATCGCGCTGTATTTCCACGATTATATGGCGGTACATTATAATTACGACTACGAAACGCTCGACCGCTATCGTTCCAACGAATCCTCTGTCCCTGCCAGCGAGCCCTGCTTTACGGCGTATGGATTGCTGGAGGACGGCGTTGCGGTCTGTCAGGGCTACGCCGGGCTTTATAACATCCTGCTCAATGAATGCGGCGTGGAATGCTACGTCGTTACCAGCCGCGAGAATAATCACGCCTGGAATGCCGCACGGATCGACGGCGTGTTCTACCAGATCGACGTGACCTGGGATGACAGCGCACAGCTGGACTCGATGCAGTATGGTCTGGCGGGGCAGGTTTCGCATGACAGCTTTCTGAAATCGCCTGTCAGCATGGTTTCCAGCGGTCACAGCTTTGATGACAAGGACTGGGTGCTGACCACTGGCCAGCTGATCGCAGACCTTCCCTATTCCAATCAATACAATTACGGCTTCTGGGCAAGCTCCCGCGCGGCGATCTATCCGTACATGAACGGCTGGCTCGTCAAGGAACCGGATCCCATGAACCGCAAATCCGCCAGCTATTCGCTCTACACCTACGATTATGAGACAAACGAAGCTGAGTGGATCTACCAGATCGCCAGCGAATCCGACAACTGGTATGCCGGCATTGACAAAACCCAGCGTTACAGCGACAACTACTCCGTCTGCTGCGTCGATGACCAGGGCGTTCTCTACTATACCACGCACTCCGGTGTCATGGCCGTGGCGCCTCGTGCCGGCGGCGGAAAGTACGATTTCGTCTGGGTATGGCTGTTCGGACTCGATGAAGCGGAAGCTCAGGAAGGCTTCATTTACGGAATGTATGTGGACGGCAGCAAGATGTACTACCAGCTTGCGCCAAAGCTCAACGGCACGCCCGTCCAGCATACGCGCGACATGACGGAATTCCGCAAGCAGATCGCGGTGGCATCCGGCGCACCTTCGGGCGACCTGGACGGCGACTGCGAGATCTCGGTGACGGATGTCGTCAATCTGCACCAGTTCCTGAACGGCGCACTTCCCATCACGGACTGCAACACACGCAAACGCGCCGACCTGGACGGCGACGGCTTCATTGACGTCCTCGACCTCGCCAAACTCAAATGGCTGGTCCTCAACAAGTAATCTCCATCCTTTCATCCTAAGATATTGAAAAGCGCACTTCCGGACGGGAGTGCGTTTTTCAGTGAGGAATCAGGAATGCAATGCCAACAACTTTAGAAAGCA
>JAFPXW010000161.1 GCA_017394565.1 Oscillospiraceae bacterium
CTCCCCGGTGCGTCATCACCAGAAAAGGGGTTTTTGACAAGCTGAGAGGGAGGTTTCTGCCTCCCTCTTATTTCGTAAAGAATGAAGGAGGACAGCGGATGGAATTGCGGCGAGAGAAAATCGCATTCCCCGTCGAGGGGAAACTCCTGCACATTTCCGATGTGCATTTCAGCAAACAAACCACGCACGAACACAACCAGCGCGTGACCGGGGACATCCTGGAGGTCTGCCGTTCCTGCGAAAAGGCGGACGCGATCTGCGTGACGGGCGACCTTGTGTCGCGGCATTACACGCTCCTGAGTCAGTTTGACGGACTGCATCTGCTCGAACGCCTGCGCGAAATCGCGCCGGTGTTCTATTCTCTGGGCAATCACGAGATGGACTGGGCGCAGGAAGAACGTGCGAAATTCATCAAAGCCGCCCAAAAATGCGGCATCACCGTCCTCGACAACGAAAGCGCGGAGCTTGGCGGCATCCGGTTCACCGGACTGACCGTACCGCAGACAGTGTTCAAGAATCCCGGGGGGCACTACTGGGATCTGACGCCGGTCACGGAGCCGCTGATCGGGCGTCTTGTGGGAAATAAGGGCGATCTGCCGACCGTGCTCCTGGCGCACACGCCGCTGGGACTTTCCGGATATGCAGCATGGGGCGCAGAAGCTGTCCTGTCCGGACACGTTCACGGCGGCATCGTCCGCGTCGGAAATACGGGACTTCTCTCGCCCGAACGCCGCTTCCTCCCGAAATTCACAAAAGGCCTCTACCGCGAGGGCGCCTGCACCATGAACGTCTCCGCCGGCATCGGCAAATTCCGCCTGAACAATCCGGCGGAGGTCGTTTGCGTGGAACTGGGGAAGCATCTGTAAAGGATAGGAGGTATCCGATTTGGCATTCATCATGGCAATCCCCGACGGCATCCGCCGGATGATGGCGGAGCTGCACGAAAACGGCTTCGATGCGTACCTTGTGGGCGGCTGTGTGCGCGATTCGCTCATGGGGATCCCGCCGCACGACTACGACATCACCACCGATGCCGTGCCGGAGGAAATTGTCCGCATCTTCGGCGAATCCTCCTGCACCTGGTACGGCAAGGCCTTCGGCACGGTCTGCGTCCGGAAATTCGACGCGGAAGCCGAGATCACGACCTTCCGCACGGAGGGCGCCTATTCCGACGGCAGGCATCCCGACGAGGTCACCTTCGCGAAGGACGTTCACGACGACCTCTCGCGCCGCGACTTCACCTGCAATGCCATCGCCTACGATCCGCGCACGGGGCTGCTGGATCCCTATCACGGCGCGGAGGATCTTGCTGGGGGCATCCTGCGTGCCGTCGGTGTCGCAGACCAGCGCTTTTCGGAGGATGCCCTGCGCATCCTGCGCGGAATGCGGTTCTATGCAAGGTTCGGGCTCGTGCCGGAGCCGTCCACCGACCAGGCGATGCGCGATCACGCGCCGGAGCTTGCGCACATTTCCGTGGAGCGCGTGTTCACGGAGCTGTGCGGAATGCTCATGGGCGATCACATCACGCAAGTCCTGCTCGATTACCCCGACATCCTGAGCGTCTGGATACCGGAGATCGCGCCGTGTGTGGGATTTGAACAGCACAGCCGCTGGCACGACTTCACGGTGTGGGAACACATCGCACGCACCGTCGGCCATGCGCCGCAGGATCTCACTGTTCGCACCGCCATGCTCCTGCACGACATCGAAAAGCCCTCGTGCTTCACCCTCGATGCACGCGGCGGCCATTTCAAGGGACACGCCCAAAAAAGTGCCGAAACTGCTGATAAAATCCTCCTGCGCCTCAAGAGCGACAACCGGATGCGCAGCGACGTGACCACCCTCATCGACCTGCACCGCTTCACGCCGAAAAGCTTAGCGGATGTGCGGCGGCTCTACGGCAAGCTCGGCGCGGAGCTGTTCGCCCGATACATCGCCGTTTTAGATTCCGACCGCGTGTCCAAATGGCAGGGGAGAGCCGAATCGCGTGAATTTCTTGACCGCGCGGAGGCATTCGTCCGGCAGATCGAATCCGAACACCTCGCCTGCACCGTCCGCGAACTCGCCGTCCGCGGCAACGAAGCCGCCGCCCTGGGCTTGCAGGGAAAAGCCATCCGCGAAGCCCTGGAGCAAGCCTTAGAAGCCGTCATCACGGAACAAATTCCAAACGAAAAGGACGCATTGCTCGCGTTTTTGAGAGAACAAGCGAATCGTTCATAATTTTTTTACAATTTCCGTGCGCAATTTTGAGAAGTTTCAGCGTCTAATACATTGGAGAGGTGTCAATCAAAATCATTGATCCATCGCCGTCAGGTGATACTCAGATTTTTCGCGCAGACGCCACGGAAATCAATTTATAAAATTTTTCGTCCCCATTTTATGAATTTTGCGGGTGTAGGGTGACTCCCCACGGGGTGGGGAGATGCTGAGCCACGCGAAGCAGAGGGGACGGGGCGTTCGCCGAAGCCCCCTGCAAAAATAGCCCCCTCCTCGGGGAGGGGGTTGGGGGTGGGGGGAAAGAAACGCGCCTGTTTTTCTAACAGAACCTGAAAATTGATTTCCGTGGGACAGGTTCGTCAGACTGACGGAACAGTGCGCCATGTATATAAAAAATTCACATTTTTACTTGACTTTTTTCGTGAAATGCGTTACAATGATAATAGCATATTATGCATTCGTTCCGAAAACGATTTATTTTAAAGAGGAGGAACCCGAAATGAAGCTTTTCAAGAAGCTCGCAGCAGGTGCTTCTGCACTGGCACTCGCTGCAACTATGGCTGCATCCGGCGTATCTGCAACACTTCCGGCTGCGGCGGTCGATGACTGCAACGACGACTGGCTCCATGCGGTCGGCAGCAAGCTCTACGACAAGGACGGCAATCAGGTCTGGCTCACCGGCGCAAACTGGTTCGGTCTGAACTGTACCGAGAACTTCCCGCACGGTCTCTGGAGCGCGGACGTCGATGTCCTGCTGTCCGGCGTTGCCGATCACGGCATCAATGTCATCCGTTTCCCCATCTCCACAGAGCTGATCCTCTCGTGGATGAACGGCACTCCCTACAAGTGCGAGGGCCTCAACCCCAAGAATGAGGAATCCTACAAGTTCAATCCGGACTTCTGCCACGCAGACGGCACCGAGATGAACAGCATGGAGGTCTTTGATGTCATCATGCAGAAGTGCAAGAAGTACGGCATCAAGGCATTTATCGACATTCACAGCCCGGCATCCCACAACTCCGGCCATAACTACGAGCTGTGGTACTACGAGCCCTCCAGCAAGACCGCTGCCGACATGGCGATCACCAAGGAGGACGAGGGACACGAAGTCTCCTGGCAGGACTGGATCGACGCGACCACATGGCTTGCCAAGAAGTACGCCAATGACGATACCCTCATCGCTTACGACCTGAAGAACGAGCCGCACGGAAAGCGCGGCTACACCGGCGACAAGTGCCCGTCCGACATCGCAAAGTGGGACGACTCCACCGACCTCAACAACTGGAAGTACTCCGCAGAGGAGTGCGCAAAGTCCGTCCTCGCGGTCAATCCGAATGCCCTCATTCTGATCGAGGGCATCGAACAGTACCCGAAGGATGGCTATACCTTCGATACGCCGGACGTCTGGGAGCCCAAGACCGAAGCCGACAAGAAGTGGTACGGCGCATGGTGGGGCGGCAACCTCCGCGGCGTCAAGGATCATCCGGTCGACCTCGGCTCGGATAAGCTCAATGCGCAGATCGTGTACTCTCCGCATGACTACGGTCCTTCCGTTTACAACCAGACATGGTTCGATAAGGATTTCACTACGGAAACTCTGCTTGATGATTATTGGCGCGATACATGGGCATATATCAACGAGGACGACATTGCTCCGCTGCTCATCGGCGAGTGGGGCGGTCATATGGACGGCGGCAAGAACCAGAAGTGGATGGAGCTGCTGCGCGATTACATGATCAACAACCACATCAACCACACCTTCTGGTGCCTGAACCCGAACTCCGGCGATACCGGCGGACTGCTCGACGCGACCTTCTCCAACTGGGATGACGAAAAATACGCCCTCATGGAGGAATCCCTCTGGCAGACCAACACCACCGGCAAGTACATCGGCCTTGACCATCAGTATCCGCTTGGTCTGAACAACACCGGTATCTCTCTGACCGAGTATTACACGACTTATGATAAGGCGGAGGGCTCGAACATCAACGGCGGCAACGGTACCGCCAAGAGCGATCCTGTCCAGATCGAAACACAGGAGCCGGCTGCGACCACGGAGCCGACAACATCGGCCACCACAGAGCCGACTTCCGAAAAGAATGAGCCGACCACCGCACCGCCGGAACAGCCGACCACTGCACCGAATGTTGATCCGACCAGCGACGCGAACCTCAAGTTCGGCGATGTCAATGAGGACAAGAACATCGACATCATGGACGTCATCGCGATCAACAAGTACCTGCTCGGCACGTCTCAGCTCGGCAAGACCGCACAGCAGAACGCAGACGTGGACAGAAACGGCACCATCGACTCCACCGACTCGCTCAACATCCTGAAATATGTTGTCGAGATCGTGACCGAGCTTCCGGTCAAGGCGTAAGTGATCCGTGCGGTTGCCTTTTCCGCTGTGCGCGGAGGGGTTCCTGCACCGGAATAGACAAAAGGTCAGGCGAATGCTTATATATTATATAAGGTATAAAGCCCGGCTGAAAAATACTCCGATCGTCTGCTGTACTCCGGTTTCTAAGAGGCAGCAGCAGACTTCGTCAAAATGATGGAACAAAAAGATGTACATCTTTGCAAATTCTGGCTTCTATTGTGCAATTTGCAACAAAAATCGCCGGAAAATGGGTTGCATCAGACCGCGCGGAAGCTGATTTCCGTGCAAAATCCATAATTAAACGTTTTAGTTACCGTTTTGTAACAATTGTGTTTTTAGGACATTTTTGTTGTGAGGTTGCACATAAAATCAAGCTTTGGTTTGTACAGTTCGCACAAGAAAAATGAAAGAATGGATTTAAGCATTGACTTTTGACGCGGAGTGATGTATATTATTGATAGTGAAAGCAAGCAAGTCCCTGAACTCTCAAAAAAGACAGGGGACGTGATGCGAAAGGTTTGAAGGTGTATTAATGGTTTCAATTAAAGACATTGCTCAGGCGTGCGGTGTTTCGACTGCAACTGTTAGTAAAGCACTCAATAACCGTAACGATGTCAACCCCGCAACGAGAGAACGTGTGCAGGAAACTGCAAAGGCGCTCGGCTACCTGCCGAATGCCATGGCCAGAGCCCTCAAAACCAACCGGACGTACAATATCGGCGTCCTGATGGTGGACAAGGCAGACCGCGGCTTGCAGCACTACTTCTTCTCCTCGATCCTCGACAGCTTCAAGGTTGTGATGGAACGTAACGGCTACGACCTGACGTTCATCAGCAGCCAGATCGGCAAGCAGGCTTATTCTTATTATGAGCACTGTATGTACCGCAACGTGGACGGCGTATTCGCAGCGTGTGTGGACTTCGAGTCCGACGACGTGCAGAGCCTCCTCGCAAGCGATCTGCCGGTCGTTTCCGTTGACTATGTCATGGACGGGAAATATTCCGTCGCTTCTGACAATGCCGGCGGAATCGTGAAGGCTCTGGAGTACGCGATCGGCAGAGGACATCAGCGCATCGCTTTCGTATATGGTGAGGATTCGCAGGTCACCGACGCGCGTAAGGCAGCGTTCTACGAGACCATGCAGAAGCATCACCTCGAAGCAGACGAGAATCTGGTGCTGCAAGGGAAGTACCTCCACCCGGAGATCTCCTATAAATTGACGCAGCAGATGCTCTCGGAGGAGCAGCGCCCGACCTGCATCGTCTATCCGGACGACATCTGTGCCGTAGCTGGCATGACGGCGATCCGCGACGCAGGCATGACACCGGGCAAGGAAATTTCCGTGATCGGTTATGACGGCAATCCGGTACTCAGGATGCTGGGACCTCATCTGACGACCATTCGTCAGGATACCGAACGCATCGGCATTCGTGCCGCGGAAACCATGCTTCGCCTGCTTCAGAAGCAAGACATCCCCGAATCGGAACGTGTCAGCAGCGTTGACATCCAGCTCCTCGAAGGGGAAACCGTGGCGCAGCTCTGAAGCGCCCATGACTTACGAATATTATATTTCATAGGGAAATATAATAGATATATCTTAAGGAGGAAAATACCAATGAGCAAACTTACTAGAACCCTGGCACTGCTCGCTACTCTGGCAATGGCATCTTCTGCTTTTGTAGCTTGCGGCGGCAACAAGACCGAGTCCACTGCAGATTCCACTGCATCCGTAGCTGATTCTGCTGCTGAGTCCGCAGCTGATTCTGCAGCTGAGTCCGCAGCTGAGTCCGCAGCTGATTCTGAGGCTGCACCGGCTGGCGAGATCTCTCTGCCGGATACCGATGACACCCTGACCATCGTATGCTGGACTGACGCTGACCTGGCTAATATGTTCGACGTTTACGGTTCTGACAACGTAGCTTATCAGAACTGCGGCGGTAACGGCGGCGAGGCTTCCACTCAGTACGCTACTTACCTGAACTCTGGCGACGACGTTGACCTGTTCGTAGCAGAGGCAGGCTGGATCCTGAACTACATCAACGATGACTCCATGTCCGCTCCGCTGTCCGATCTGGGCATCTCCGAGGCAGACTATGCAGACGCTTATCAGTACACTGTTGAGATCGGTACCGACAACAACGGCGTTCTGAAGGCAGCTTCCTGGCAGGCAGCAGCAGGCGGCTACGCTTACAACACTGACCTCGCTAAGGAGTATCTGGGTGTTGAGTCCGCTGATGATATGCAGGCTAAGATCTCTGACTGGGATAAGTTCGAGGCAACTGCTGAGGAGCTGAAGACTGCTTCTGAGGGCAAGGTTACCATGGCAGCTACCATCGGTGGTCTGTGGCAGGCATTCTCCACTGCTAAGAACGCAGCTTGGGTAGAAGGCACCACCATCAAGACCGATGTTGCTAAGGAATTCACCGACATGGTTAAGGGCTACGTAGACAATGGCTACGTAAATCCGAACGTTGAGCAGTGGACCACTGACTGGACCAACGTTGGTCTGAACGGCGAGACTCTGGGTTACTTCTACTCCACATGGTGCCTCGGCGAGGGCGCACAGCTCGAGCAGAACGGCGGCAACGCTGGTAACTGGAACATCGTTGTAGGTCCGCAGGAGTTCTTCTGGGGCGGTTCTTGGCTCTGCGTATCCCCGAACTGCAACACTGCTACTGAGGCTTCTAACTTCATCAAGTTCTTCACCTCTAATGCAGAATCCATGGAAGAGTATGCACTGTACTCTGGCGACTTCGTAAATAACAAGAAGGCTATGGATAAGATCGTTGCTGACGGTTCCAACTCCAACGCTCTGCTGGGCGGCCAGGATCAGTTCGCAGTTCTGTCTGAGGTTGCTGCAGGCATCAAGATGTCTGACTCCATCACCAAGTATGACCAGAACCTGAAGGATACCTTCCTGACGACTCTGAAGGACAACATCTCTGAGGATACCGACACGATCCTGTCCAAGTTC
Organism: Oscillospiraceae bacterium; assembly: GCA_017394565.1. Classification (GTDB taxonomy): domain Bacteria; phylum Bacillota; class Clostridia; order Oscillospirales; family Ruminococcaceae; genus UBA3855. The sequence goes on from JAFPXW010000161.1 coordinate 7,572, forward strand.
ACTGCACAGGCTACTGCTGATAACCCTGATCTGTCTGCTGAGTAATTTTAGCAAACGTTTCAACGAAATCTAAAATCAATTACGTAAGCCTGTGGGGGACGTCTGTCCCCCATAGGCAACGTGTTGTAATTTTATGTCGAGAGGGTGAAAAGCAATGGCGTCAGCTGCACAGCGTCGTATTAAATCGATTTCCTATGCCAAATACGGATATATGTTCATTGCACCTTTTTTCCTTGTGTACTGCTTCTTCCAAGTTTGGCCGTTAATTTACACGTTTATCCTGTCCTTCAAGGGCAATCAGGCAGCCTATAATGACTGGGTAGGCCTGGACAACTATTCCACGATCCTGTTCGGTCAGGGTTCCGCTTCCGGTGCGATGAATACTCATGCTGAGTTTGCAAAGGCACTGGGCAACACATTCATTCTTTGGTTCGGTAACTTCATTCCGCAGATCCTGCTTTCTCTGCTGCTTGCGGTTTGGTTTACAGATGCCAAGGTCAAGCTCCCCGGTAAGGGCTTCTTCAAGGTTGTTATGTATATGCCGAACATCATCACGGCTGCTTCCGTTGCGGCTCTGTATGTTAACCTGTTCGGTGACTCGAAGTACTACTTCATCAACGCAACCCTGATGAATTTCGGTATGGATGAGCCGATCAAGTTTATCGCTGATCCGGTCAACTCCAAGATCATGGTTATGTTCATTCAGACATGGCTGTGGTTTGGTAACACCATGATCATGCTGATGTCCGGTATCATGGGCATCAACCCGTCTCTGTTCGAGGCTGCGGACATCGACGGTGCGAACTCCACACAGCAGTTCTTCAAGATCACGCTGCCTCTGCTGCAGCCCATCATGGTTTACACACTCGTAACCTCCATGATCGGTGGTCTTCAGATGTTCGATATCCCGTTCCTGTTCCACAATGGTGCAAACTTCTCCAAGGAACTCGAAACGGTTGCCGTTTACATCTACTACAACTTCAACAAGGTCCTTCTTGGAGAACTCGATAACCGCGTCCTCAGTATCCTTGTCAAAAGAAACTTCGGTTGTAAGAAGCTCGTAGTCATCAACGCCTGCTGCCTCTACTGCGTACTGAACGCCGGCCTGAAGTGTTACC
>JAFPXW010000162.1 GCA_017394565.1 Oscillospiraceae bacterium
CAAAGCCACTATGTGGCTTTGGCAGAGGGCGTATAAACGAAGCGCTTAGCGGCACAGTGTGCCGCCCCGCCGTCAAAGACGGCGGATTGCAAATCGTTATTACGATTTGCAATAGCGCGTAGTATAGATATATGGAGGAAATGATATGAAACATTTACTGAAGATGCTGGATCTGAGCCAGCAGGAGATTTTTGAGATCCTGGATCTCGCTGACAAGCTCAAGTACCAGACCAAGCACGGCATCCCGCATCCGATCCTGCAGGGCAAGACGCTCGGCATGATCTTCCAGAAGGCTTCCACCAGAACCCGTGTTTCGTTCGAGACCGGTATGTACCAGCTCGGCGGCTATCCGCTGTTCCTGTCAGCCAATGATCTCCAGATCGGCAGAGGCGAGCCGGTGCAGGATACCGCGCGTGTGCTGTCCCGTTACCTTGACGGCATCATGATCCGTACCTTCGCGCAGAAGGAAGTCGAGGATCTCGCAGAATACGGCAGCATCCCGATCATCAACGGTCTGACCGACTTCTGCCATCCGTGCCAGGTGCTGGCTGACCTGCTCACCATCCGTGAGAAGAAGGATACCTTCGACGGCCTGAAGATGTGCTACATCGGCGACGGCAACAATATGGCGAATTCCCTCATTGTCGGCGGTCTGAAGGTCGGCATGGAGGTTTCCGTGGCTTGCCCGGATGACTACCAGCCCGACCAGCAGGTCATGGACTTCACCAAGCAGTACGGCAATGCCTTCTCCATCACCGACAAGCCCCTGGAAGCCGCAGCCAATGCGGACGTCATCCTGACCGACGTGTGGTCGTCTATGGGCATGGAGAGCGAGATCGAGAAGCGCAAGATCGCATTCGCAGGCTACCAGATCAATGACGATGTCATGGCGGCGGCTCATTCCGATGCGATGGTGATGCACTGCCTGCCGGCCCATCGCGGCGAGGAGATTACCGAGAAGGTATTCGAGGCACACGCATCGGAGATCTTCGACGAGGCGGAGAACCGTCTGCACGCACAGAAGGCTGTCATGGTCAAGCTCATGATGCCGGAGGAAGCGTAAGTTTTCATAATTTACAAAATACAAAACAGCGGCGTTTACCCAAATGCCGCCCAGCTTGTCAAAAAAAGTCTGTTTCTGGGGCAGACCTGCTGTGAGCCGCCCCACCCCCAACCTCTCTGCTCTGCATAAGCGATCAGCCGCGCTTGTAAACTCGCTGGCTGCCTGCTTATCCCCAGAGGGGAGGGGGCTATTTTTCTATTTTTTAGGGGGCTGCGCCCCCTGATACCCCCGTTTTTCGTTTGTTTTCCCGCAATGATTAAAACAGAACGGATGATTTGACTTTTTTGACACCCTGAGCGGCGTTTACCCAAATGCCGCTGTTTTTTGAAAAGAGGGGGATGCTATGAAACGAGGGATGCAGCTTCTGCTGGCAGCCGTTTCCACCGCAGTGTTGGGAATGTGGACAGGCTGTGGAAATTCCGCCAAGGTCGAATCCCGGCCTGCCGCCGAATGCAAGGCGTTTGCGGAGTACGAGAGATACACGCCGGTTCAGGTGACATCCTTAGAGGAGGTGCCGGAGACGTGCCAGGCGATCCTGCTCACGGACGGCAGCGACTTCATCTGTCCGGAATACGAGGACGAGGAAATGCTGTATTACTGCACCAGCGCGACAGCGTTCTACACCTTCCCGATGAGCGACTGCTTTGAATATATTGTGAA
>JAFPXW010000163.1 GCA_017394565.1 Oscillospiraceae bacterium
ACGTAGAATTTCATCCAGCCGGGGTACGCTGCCATTGCTTCCTGCATGATCCTGCCGATCATGAGGCTGCTCAGCGGAATGGTCGCTGCGATGGACAGGATCGCAATGAGGGAGGTCGCGGCGATATAAAGTCCCGAAATTTCGCCGCCGCTGTAGCCGAGGATCTTGGTCATGGAAATCGCCTGACTGTTCTTTTCGATGATGATCTTGGACAGGAGATAGATCATCAGAATGAAGATCACCATGGAGAATCCCTTGATGAGCGTTGCCGCACCGCCCAGCGACACCAGAAGCTGACGCGAGGTCTTGGTCAGGTCGTCGGCAGTGATGACGGTCGCGATGTTGTCCTCATCGAGATCGTCCAGTTCCTTGTCCGAGAAGTAACCGGTGAATTCGTCATCCTCCCAGTCAAACACGTCGCGGAACTGATCCTCTGACATAAATACCGCGATGCTTGCCGGATAATCATACACGCCGGCCACCGTGAAGGTGTAGTGCTTGTTGCCGTATTTCTCCTTGCACTCGATGGTCTCGCCGGTCTGCACGCGGAATTTCTCCGAGTAAGCGCTGGAGATCCAGACCTTGCTGTCGTCCCAGTCGAGCTTCACGAATTCCGAATCGTCCTCCATGCCGTAGAAGATGGCATTCTCCGGCTGACGGAAATCGCTGACAGTTTCGAGATTGGTCATCAGATAGCGCTCCGCATCTTCGATCGTTTCGTCCTCGATGTCCTCCGTCGATTTGAGGACGTACTGATGCGATGCGATCATGTTGTCGGCGATGGTGTCACCGTAATGGATCAGGAACGGGCCGAGCGCCATACCGAACAGCAGGATGATGTTGCCGAGGAAAATGCCGAGGAACATCGTGATATAGTTCGGGATGTTCTGGAAAATGATGCGCAGACGATAGCGCGTCATGATCGGGATGGCGGTGTGCAGGCGGAAGGATTTTTTCTTGCGGTTCGGGTTGAGGTTGCCGCGCAGAAAATTAATGGGCGAGATCTTCATTTTCGACTGCAATACGAGGAAATTGATGAGGATCATCAGAATGACCGGGATCACGGTCGTTTTCAGGAACGCGCTGGCATTCCAGAGGGTGACGAATGTCGGGAGGGAGTAGCTGTTGTAATACATATCTGCCATCGGCTTGACGAAAAACGCATAGCCGACGATGTTACCGCAAGCCGCCGCCAGCAGCGTGACCACGACCGGAACGGTCATGTAATGCCGCAGCATCTCGCCGCGTGTGTAACCGGATGCACGGAGCGTACCGATGACATTGGCTTCCTTTGTGAGGGTGTTGGCGGTCGTGACAGCGAACACGAACGCAATGATCGCCACAATGATATATAGGAACACGATGAACATCATCTGGTCGCTGCCGAGGTCGTCACCGGTGAAAATGATCGCCTGGTTGCAGTATTCCGGGATGAAGTTCTCGATGGTGAGGATCTCCGGCATTTCGTAGGTCTCCGGATCCTCTCCGCGCATCACCATTGCGGTGATCTCCTCCTCGGCGGTTTTCGCCTGCTCCTCGGCGCGGTCGGTGAGGATGTCCTTGATGTCCTCCAGAAAATCGTCTGCCTTCTCCTTGGCGGCGATGTCATCCGCGGGCTTGTGGTTGTATTCCCACGAGTAGCTGTAATGCAGATGCGTGTCACGCAGGGCATCGAAGGCGTCCTCCGTGACGATGCCGACGCCGAATTTCACCGCATCGAACATCATGTCCGTCGGACTCTGGTACAGCGCAGAATAGTCCGAAAGCGCCACCAGTCCCGTGATGTGGAAGGCTTTTCCGCAGAGGGTGAGCGTATCACCGACGTGAAGCTCGTTGTTGTCGGCGTACATCCGGTCGATGGTGATCTCGCTGTCGGTAGCCGCGAATTCGCCCTCCATCAGGCACACACGGTCGATATCGGTACGCGGCCTGAAGAGGCGCAGGGTGCTGTCGATCCCGGCAGTGGGTTCTTCCTTATAATAGTTCTCATAAAGCTTCAGATCGCCGGCTTCCTCGAACTGCGCGAGGATCTCGGCATCGGGCTTCGCGCTGAATTCGAGGTTGCCGTCCTCGATGTTGTATTTCTCAAAGCTTTCGTTGTATGCAGTGACCATGCTGTCCGAAGCCACCAGAAAGCCCGAAACAAGGGCGATCATGCCGAACAGGAACACGAAAATGACCGCATACTTGCCGCCTTCATGCAGAAGCTCACGCGGCAGGCGCTTGCGCAATGGATTTCTCATGGGACGCCTCCTTACCAGTCGAGTTCTGCGGCGGTCTTCTTGGTGGAATTGAGCGTATTCTTGCGGATCTGACCGTCACGCAGCTTCACCACGCGGTCTGCCATGTCCGCAAACGCGGCATTGTGTGTGACCATGATGACGGTGCTGCCGTATTTCTGGTTGATGTCCTCGATGAGGGTGAGGATCTCCTTTGACGTGTTGTAGTCGAGTGCGCCGGTCGGTTCGTCACACAGGAGAATGTCCGGGTTCTTGACAATGGCGCGTCCGATGGCGGTTCGCTGCTGCTGACCGCCGGAGAGCTGACTGGGAAGCTTGTGGCGGTGTTCGTACAGACCGAGGGTTTTCAGGATCTCGTCCGTGTTCAGCGGATCGTCCGACAGATACGCGCCGACCTCGACGTTCTCCTTGATGTTGAGGTTCGGGATCAGGTTATACATCTGGAAAATATAGCCCAGATGCTTGCGGCGGTAACGGGTGAGGGCACGCTCGGACATATCGGCGGTCTTTTCACCATTAATGGCGATATATCCATCATCTGCGCCGTCGATGCCGCCGATGATGTTCAGCAGTGTGGACTTGCCGGAACCGGACGGGCCGAGGAGGACACAGATCTCCCCCTTCTCGATTTCCAGGTCGATGCCCTTGAGGACTTCTACCTTGCTTTCGCCGCTGCCGAAGCTTTTGCGGATGTTCTTGATTTCCAGAAACATAGTATCATCCTTTCTTATAAATGAACATTTGCTCATGCGTTCAAATGAATATGAAACAAAATTGCGGTTGACTTCCGCTAACTTTATTGTAGCACAACGCCCATGAAATTGCAAGCGATTTTGCGGAAGTTCACAAAAATCGTGGAAATGGTAAATACAGCCAATCAAGCAGTGTGGAAACTGTCAAAATCGAACAAATCCAAGCCGGATCGCCCATGCAGAAAATGAGGGTAAGGAACTGCACTTGTATAGTCAATTTTGACAAAAATAGCAGGAAATTTCGCCATTTCGGGGAATAGCGCTTGCACAAGGCGACGGGAAGTGCTATAATAGAATCTGTATGAAAAAAGCCCCTGAGAGAGAGGAGAACCTATGTTCAAGGAACAGAAACAGCGCAACCGTGCGGTGATCGGATTTCTGACAGCCATCGCACTGTTGACTGCGAATATCAGTACTGCTGCCATGCCGGTACAAGAGCCGATCCGCACAGCAGCAGAGGAGGAATTGGCGAATCCGCCCATGCCTGCGCAGGAAACGACTGCACCGGCTTCGACAACTGCACCGGCTTCGACAACCGCTGCCGGCGAGATGACGAATCCGCCGATGCCGGGTATGACGACTGCGGCAACTTCCGGCAATTCTACTACCACGACAACAACGTCCACCGCAACGACGGCTGCCGGCGAGATGACGAATCCCCCGATGCCGGGCATGACGACTGCGGCGACTTCCGGCACGACGACGACCTCCACGACGGCAGCTACTACCACATCGACCACCACCACTGAGGAGATCCTGACGAATCCGCCGATGCCTGGCACGTCAACGGAGTCCACGGCGACGACGGCTTCCGAAACTACCACTGAATCCACAACTGAATCCACAACAGAATCTACGACAGAATCCACAACAGAATCCACCACGGAATCTACAACAGAATCCTCTGCGGAGACCACTTCCTCCGAAACCACTTCGGAAACCTCCGGGACCTCCGAATCTACTCCCACCGGCACGGAAACCCAAACGCTTCTGCGACCGGTTGACCAGATCAAGACCAAGGAGGACAGCACACGCTATGCCGTGGATGAGAACGGCGAAGTCCTCAAGGGCTATTTCGCACTCCAGCCCAATTTTGCGATGGGCGACCTCAACGGCGATACAGTCGTCAATGCCGAGGATGCCGCCGTTCTGCTGATCGCAGCCGCTGCACAGGGAAGTACCGGAAATCCGGCAAAGCAGTACCTGTATGAGAACAATCAGGCGTTCTTTGCAAGTGCCGACAATGCGGCATTCTATGCCGATGCCGACCTTAACGGCGAGCTCGATGCCAGCGATGCGGCGACCTTGCTGCTGTATGCGGCAGCAGCCGGAACGGATCCCGACATCAAGCCGATGGGCTATGCGATGTATTTTGCGGACGAGAACGGCACGATCCAGACCGGTTTTGTGCAGAATACCGCTGACGGCAAGTCCTACCTTGCGGATGCAGACGGCAAGCTGCTGACCGGCTGGCAGACTTTCACCACTGCGGACGGCGAAAAGACCTGCTACTTCGGGAAGGACGGCGTGATGGCAGTCAACACGACCGTGACCGGTACCGACGGCAGCCCTGTACTCGTTGGTGCGGATGGAACTGTCGCAGGACAGGGCTTTGTCGATACGCCGGAGGGCCGTGTGTATGTCGATGAGAACGGCAAGCGCCTGATCGGCTTCCAGACGATCGAGGAGAAGAAGTATTACTTCGACAAGGACGGCTATCTCCAGAAGGGACTCATCATTCTGGGCGATATGACGGTCTTTGCGAATGAGGACGGCGTCCTTACCTCCGGTCTGGAAACCATTGACGGCAAGACGTATTATTTCAGCGCAGAGACCAGCGCCATGGTGACAGAACAGTGGATCACGACCGAGGACGGCACCCGCTACTTCAATGAGGACGGCGAAATGCTGACCGGCTGGCAGATCATCGGCGTGGACACCTACTACCTCGGCACCGACGGCATCAAGCAGACCGGTATCGTGACGGTTTCCGACAAGCAGTACTTCCTCGATGAAAACGGCATCCGCCGCGCAGGCTGGAGAGAACTCGACGGCAAGCGGTACTATTTCTTCCCTGTCGGCTGCAATATGGCGACAGGCTGGCAGACCATCGACGGCGTGAAATTCTACTTCTACGAGGACGGCACGATGGCAGCGGATACCGAGATCGAGGGGCAGAAGATCCAGGCAAACGGCTATGCGATGTCGGATCTGCTCTGCGAGGCAACGGTGAAGATCCAGTCCGGTATCAAGGAATACGGCACGACACCGGACAGCATTTTCGATTATATGCGTGCCACCAACCGCTACAAGAAAACCGAAGCGACCAAGACGCTTGATGAGCTGAATGCCGTCGGCTGGACGTTTCTGGTGAATTACGCGACCAAGAATTATTACACGGTGTGCTACTACATGGCTGCGAAGATGGATTACATCTGCAAGCTGATGGGCTACACCAGCCGCATCGTACATTCTACCCACGGCACCGGCGACCATTACTGGAATCAGGTGCTGATCGGTGAGGAATGGGTGAACTACGATCCGACCAACAATCTGAAGGCCTACACATGGGATCAGATCGTGGCGTATGGCGATTATATTTTCTTAGGGTATGTGGAACCCGAATATATCTGACAAGGGAAAGGAATTAGAAAAACATGAGCAATTGGAAGAAGATCACATCTGCCATTCTCGCTTTTGCAATGCTGACCGCTGTCAGCGCTTGCGGCAAGCAGGCAGAACCCGACCGCATGATGCCGGAGGAAACAACGGAAGTCACCACCTCCGCAGAGGAAACCGAAACCACCACCGAGGAAGCGGAAACGACCGAAGATACCACGGCTCCCGAAACGACCGAGGAAGCATCCGGCGAGGGTACGACCACCGAAACGGCTGCCGCATCCGGCGAAACGACCACGGCTGCAACGGAGGGCACAGCTGCTGCTGCGGAAACCCAGGCGGCTGCACAGAACAACGACCAGCCGGCACCGGCCCAGACACCGGCTGCACAGCAGGGCAATAACGATCATCCGGCACAGACCGCAGATCCTGCGCCGGCACAGAATACCAATGCACCGGAGATGGAATTCACTTCCGGCGGCGTGACGGTCAATGTCGGCGAGAGCGCACAGGCATTTGTTTCGGGCGTGGGTTACAATAATTTTGAATCCTCCCCCAGCTGCCTCGGCAACGGCGAGGACATCGTATACTATTATAATGACTACACCCTCTATGTGTGGGATGTAGACGGCAGCTGCCAGCTGGTCGGCATCGACATTCTGAACGGCAACGCTTCCACCAGCCGCGGCATCACCGTCGGTTCCTCCGCACAGGATGTCATTGCCGCATACGGCAACGGCTACACCGAGGAAAACAGCGATTTTGTGTATCGCTATGACAACAATTGCAGTCTGCGCTTCACTCTGAATGACGGCAAAGTGACCTTCATCAGCTATAATCAGGATAACTAAACAGATAGCAAACTTGTGGAAAGGGCTGCCGCCCGTGCGGACGGCGGCTCTTTTCTTTGGGAATCTATATGGAAACATAACAGGAGTGTGACGCTATGGTTTTCAGCAGCACGGTCTTTCTATTTATTTTTCTGCCGGTGGTGTTCGGGCTGTACTGCCTGATCCCGCAGCGGCATTTCCGCAATGCGCTTCTCATCGCAGCAAGCCTGGTGTTCTATGCGTTCGGCGAACCGTTCGTCGTATTTCTGATGGTGCTGTCCATTCTCATCAATTACCTGCTGGGCTTGATGATGGGCGGAAAACCCGCAGTACGAAAAGCTGCCCTCTGGCTTTCGGTCATTTGGAATCTGGGACTGCTGGGCGTGTACAAGTATGCCGGATTCTTCACGGAAGTGCTAAACGAGCTGCCGTTCGTGAATCTTCCCGTGCCGCACATCCCGCTGCCCATCGGCATTTCGTTCTTCACGTTCCAGGCGATGAGCTACGTCATTGATGTGTACCGCGGCGATATTCAGGTGCAGAAGAATCCGTTCCGGCTTTTGCTCTATATTACGCTGTTTCCGCAGCTCATTGCAGGCCCGATCGTCAAGTATAAGGACGTGGAATCCCAGCTGGCGTATCGTCCGATGAAAGCGCGGCAGACGGCCGAGGGCATCCGGCGGTTCATCATGGGACTCGCCAAAAAGCTCCTCATCGCTGATACGCTTGCGGTTGCAGTCGATCATGTCTTTGCATTGGATCGTTACGAATTGACACTGCCGCTGGCGTGGATGGGCGCGATCGGCTACACGCTGCAAATTTACTTCGATTTCAGCGGCTACAGTGACATGGCGATCGGTCTGGGTGCGATGTTCGGCTTCACGTTTAAGGAAAACTTCAATTATCCCTATTTTTCGGCATCCATCACGGAATTCTGGCGCAGATGGCACATTTCGGTCTCGACATGGTTCAAGGAATACCTCTACATTCCGCTGGGCGGCAACCGCAAGGGAAAGGGACGCACCATCTTCAATAAATGGGTGGTGTTCTTCTGCACCGGTCTCTGGCATGGCGCAGCCGGCACATACGTTCTCTGGGGACTGCTGAACGGCGCCCTCATGATGATCGAAAGTATGCTGGGCATCGGCAAAAAGAATGCCCCGAAGGCGCATCCGTTCGTGCGAGGCTTCGGTCGGATCTACACGATCCTGATGGTGGTGCTGTGCTTCACGGTCTTCCGCGCGGAGAGTATCGTGCAGGGACTGCATTTCTGGCGGACGATGTTTGGCTTCGGGCTGGCGGATGCAGTGCATCAGGGCATCGGAATGTCGCGGTTCCTACAGGAATTCCATCCGCTGATGATCGTGACGCTTGTCTTTGCGGTGATCCTGTCGCAGCCGCTTCTGCCGTTTATGAAACGCTGTGTTTCCGGTGCCGGCAAGGGTGTGCAGGCGACGGCACAGGTGCTTTCCTATGTGGGAACGCTGCTGCTGCTGGCGCTTTGCCTGCTGTATCTGTCGGCCGGCACATACAGCCCGTTCATTTATCTGAATTTCTAAGGAGGTGCATCGGATGAAAGCTTTGAAGAAAGCCGCGTATTTCGCGTATAGTCTGCTGTTTTTTGCAGCGTGTGCGATCCCCGGCGCGATGCTGCTGCTGCCCTCGCAGGAGGACGGCAGCGCAGAGAAGCGCCAGCTTGCGCCGGTGCCGTCGCTGATGACGGAGGACGGGCAGTTCAACACCGGTTTCAGCAGCGAATGCCTGGCATATGTCAGCGACCATTTCGGATTCCGCAGCCAGCTGGTCACCGCGGATGCGGCGCTGAAATCCACAGTGCTTGGCTACTCTGCCGAGCCGAAGGTCACCATCGGGCAGGACGGCTGGCTCTACTACACGCAGACGCTGAACGATGCCACCGGTGTGCCGACGGTTTCGGAGCTGGGCATCCGGAATATCGTCTATAATCTCCGGATGTCGCGGGATTATGTGGAATCGAAGGGCAGCGAGTTCATCGTTGCCATCGTCCCGAACAAGGCGAGTGTCTATCCGCAGTACCTGCCGTACAACTATCAGCCCAGCGGCGTTGCCGGAAATTACGGAAATCTGGAGGTTGCCGCTGCCGATGCCGGTCTGAACTGGTGCGACCTCCACGGCATCCTGCAAACAGCCGCCGCCGAACGCAACGGGGAGCTGATCTACCACAAGCTCGACACCCACTGGAACAACACCGGCGCCCTCATCGGCTCACGCGCGATCCTGGACAGCACCGGCAAGGAATATAACGATTTTTCGGCGGAAACTGCCGAATACCGCACGACGCACGAATGGGAAGGCGACCTTCAGAAGATGCTGTTCCCGGATGTGGAGGCTCCCGACGAACAGCATGAGTACGACATCCCGTTCACCTACCAGTATCTGGGCAGATTCAAGGATGTGGACGACCTCACGATCAACACCTCGTGCGAAACGGCGCAGGGCAGCCTGCTGATGTTCCGCGATTCGTTTGCAAGGGCGGCGATGCCGTATCTGTCGGAGAATTTTGCAGCGGCGCGTTACTGCCGCGCCAGACCGAATCCGTACTACTACCTCGAAAACGAGACATTTGACGACGTGGTCATGGAGATCGCCGAGCGAAATATTGCCTGGCTGCAAAAAGAAGCCCCCATGCACGCAGCACCGGAAGCCGAACCGCTTCCGGCACCGCACGCGACGCGCCAGGGAACGCTCGAAACCGCACAAAACGGCGCGATGTTCCTGCAACTCTACGGCACGCTCGAGCTGCCGGACGATCTGCATACGGCGTGTGATTACGTCGTGACGCTGACGGCACCGGACGGCACAGCGCAGAGTTATCTGGCGTACCATTGCTATGAAGCGGATCTGCTGGGCGAGGAGGAGATCGGGGATAATGGCTATTCTCTGTACATTCCGACCGAAAACCTCATTCCGGACACGGCATACGAGGTGACACTCTCGTTCCGTGCGCCGAAGCAGATCATCGGCTATCAGCTTGGCAGTGTGACACTGCCGTCGCAGACGGAGAATGCGGCGGCTGGTACGGATGCGGAAACAGAATAAAGTGCGTAAAACCGCCTTTCACCAGAGAAGTGAGAGGCGGTTTTCGTTTGCTGCACAATGCAAAAAACTCCCGTAAGAAAGCCTCTCACGGGAGTTTGCGTTTTACATTGAAATATGTGTTCAGGACAGATTAGCCGAGAACCACAACAACCTCATGCACACCGCCGTCGAATGCCGGAACAACGACACCGTCGATCGCCTTGCCGTCTACGGTCAGGGACTTCACGCCCTTGCAAACGTGGTTCGGGTTCTCAACTGTGATGTTGTAGGTGGCGCCGCGGAACTGACGGGTTGCCTTGAAGCCGTCCCACTCGTGCGGGATGGACGGATCAACCTTCAGACCGTCGAAGTCGGGCTGTACGCCGATGATGTACTGGGAGATGGCAACCATATTCCATGCAGCGGTACCGGTCAGCCAGGAGTTCTTGCCCTCGCCGAAGCGGGAAGCGTCCTTGCCGGCCACCATCTGACCGTATACATACGGCTCAGTCTTGTGCAGGTCGGAGATCTCCTCGTTGAATGCCGGTGCGATCTCGCTGTAGTACTTGAATGCCTGGTCGCCTCTGCCTGCATACGCTGCTGCGCAGATGATCCATGCATTGTTGTGGGTGAAGATACCAGCGTTCTCCTTGTAACCGCCCGGATAGGTGGAGATCTCGCCGTACTGGATGTAGTACTTGGTGAATGCCGGGTTGTTCAGTACCAGACCATACTGGGTGTTCAGGTACTTCTCGATGGAATCGAGCGTCTTCATGTCAGCGCCCTGATCCTTGCCGATCTCGGACATCACCGCGAAGCCCTGCGGCTCGATGAAGATCTTGCCTTCCTCGCACTCCTTGGAGCCCATCTTGTTGCCGTTTGCATCGTATGCACGGAGGAACCACTCGCCGTCGAATGCGGATTCCATCACGTTCTTCTTCATCTTGTCGATCTCAGCCTGTGCAGCTGCTGCCTCGTCGTCCTTGCCCAGATGCTTGAGGATGCCGACATAGGTCGGACCTGCATAGGTGAACAGGGTTGCAACCATGACAGACTCAGCCACCTTGGAGTAGCCGCCCTCTGCTGCGAACTTCGGGTTGGTGTAGGTCTGGAAGGACTCACCCGGTGTATCGGAGAAGCAGGAGAGGTTGATGCAGTCGTTCCAGTCAGCACGCATTGCCAGCGGCAGTCCGTGCGGGCCGAGGTTATTGACGATATGATAGAAGGAAACCTTCAGGTGGTCGAGCATCGGCTTAGCCTTGGACTCGTCGTTGTCGTAGGGAACCGCCTCGTCGAGAATGCTCCAGTCGCCGGTTTCCTTGATGTCTGCACCAACGGAAAGGATCATCCACAGCGGATCATCGGAGAAGTCGCCGCCGATGTCGGAGTTGCCCTTCTTGGTGAGGGGCTGGTACTGGTGATAGCAGCCGCCGTCCTCAAGCTGTGTTGCAGCCAGGTCGATCAGACGCTCACGCGCACGATCCGGGATCTGGTGAACGAAGCCCAGGATATCCTGGTTGGAGTCACGGAAGCCCATACCACGGCCGATACCGGACTCGAAGTAAGAAGCGGATCTGGACAGGTTGAAGGTCACCATGCACTGGTACTGGTTCCAGATGTTGACCATTCTGTTGACCTTGTCATCCGGTGTATTGACATTGAAGATACCGAGGAGCTTGTCCCATGCAGCCTTCAGCTCAGCCAGACCGGCTGCGACCTTCTCAGGGGTGTTGTACTTGTCGATCATGGCAAGCGCCTTTTCCTTGTTGATGGTCACGCCGTCCGCCTCGAACTTCTTGTCGACCGGCATCTCCACGTAACCCAGAACGAATACGAGCGTCTTGGACTCGCCGGGCTGGAGGGTGATCTCCTTGAAGTGAGAAGCGATCGGAGACCAGCCGTCTGCGAAGGAGTTGTTGGCCTTGCCGGCAACAACAGCCTGCGGATCATTAAAACCGTTGTACAGACCGATGAAGGAATCGCGGTCAGTATCGTAGCCGTCGATCTCGTCATTGACGGTGTAGAAAGCGAAGTGATCGCGGCGGTCGCGGTACTCGGTCTTGTGGTAGATGGTGGAACCTACGACCTCAACACGGCCAGTGGAGAAGTTTCTCTGGAAGTTGGTGCAGTCGTCCTGCGCATCCCACAGGCACCACTCAGCGAAGGAGAAGAACTTGAAGCTCTTGGCTTCCTTGCCCTCGTTGGTGAGAACGACCTGCTGAACCTCGCCGTCGTAGTTCTGCGGAACGAAGAACGTTACCTCAGCCTTGAGGTCATTCTTCTTACCGGTGATGACGGTGTAGCCCATACCGTGACGGCACTCATAGGAATCGAGCTCTGTCTTGACAGGGGACCAGCCGGGGTTCCAGATGGTGCCGTTATCGTTGATGTAGAAATAGCGGCCACCCATGTCGATCGGAACGTTGTTGTAGCGATAGCGGGTGATTCTGCGCAGACGAGCGTCCTTATAGAAGCTGTAGCCGCCGGCAGTATTGGAAATCAGGGAGAAAAACGCCTGTGTACCGAGGTAGTTGATCCACGGGTAAGGTGTTCTCGGGGATGTGATGACGTATTCCTTGTTCACGTCATCAAAATGTCCGAACTTCTGCATAGTGATATACTCCTTTTGGGTTTGATAAATGTTAGTCTGCGGTAGCCCACAGCACACTAACTACATTATACCATACTTTTCCGCTGATGGCAAGCCCTTATTTTAGTACGTTACTGCCGAAAAAGCCATAACAACTTTATGCACATTGCCAAAAATCAGCAGGAGTGGGAAGGCAAAAGTGCAGCGTGCCCAAAAAAATTTGAAATTTCTTCATACTTTGTTGACAATTCTCGCGATTTATGGTATAATGCCATTATTGTATCGTGATACGATGCAAAACAAGATATGAGGGGGATTTTTTTATGAGATGTAATGTATGCGGCAGAGAGCTGAAGGACGGGCAGATGTTCTGTCAGTGCGGCAACACGGTCGGACAGGCAGATTTCAACGCAGGTGCGCTGAATGTGAACCGATCGTCGGGCAAGACCATGCTGATCGCGGCGATCGCAGGCTTTGCGGTGCTGGCGGCACTGGTGATGGTCGTAGTCGGCGTGATCCTGGGCAGCGGATCGAACATCAAGGACCGCACGAAGTGGGAGACTGTAAGCTGTGCGGACTATCAGATGACGATCCCGGGCGGCATGAAGGAAGCCGACGTGGTCGATCATCAGGGCAGCGGTATGACGCATCTGAACACCTACCGGAACAGCAGCGTCGTGATCGACGTGAACATGATCCGCTTCACGGCGGAGCAGAAGCGTTATTTCAAGCGCAAGAAATTCATCGAGATGTTCAAGGAAGTGTTCCCGTATGATGAAGTGGAGGGCACGCCGGTGACGCCGACGGAACACGGCAACATGATCTACATTGAGTATCCGCAGGATGCCAATGGCGCGTTCCTGGGCTCCAGCAAGGCGTGGGTGGTGGATGCGTGCTTTGTATCGAACGATGCGTTCTATGAGGTCGAGGTATTCACGCCGCAGGACAAGTATCCGGAATACGAGGAATATGTATTTGCGTGGCTGGATTCGTTCCGCGCGAAATAAATCAGACAAAAAAGCACCGGCTGTACCGTGGAAAATGCGGCACAGCCGGTGCTTTTTTTTATGCAATTTAAAGGATCGTAAAGAATCTCTGGTTGAACGTCACGCTCTCGCCCTCGCCGATCTCCTGATAACCGGAGAGCTGCTGGGGAATATCGAGGTTCGGGGCGTCGATCATGGCGCTCATCGGCTCCGGACAGAAGTACTGGTTGAAGCCGCGGTCGTTCCAGAAGATCCAGAACTTGTAGTTCTCGCTGACCTCGTAGCCGATCTTCTTGCCGCTGGCACGGTCCTCGGCGATGATGCCGTAGAAATCCTCACCGTTCAGCTCCATATGCTCTGCGAAGTACATCTCGTTGTCGATGACCTGCAATACCGGGCAGCGCTTTCCGCTGCGGTATTCCTGATCGTGAACGCTCAGGTCTGCGGTTTCGAGTGTCGGCAGACAGCGGTCATTCAGGATCCAGCGCTTGCCGATCGGTGCCGTCAGGCGCTCATCGGCTTCCTTGGCGCCGAGCACGAACGGGGAATTGATCGTGGTGTGCGTTGCCACGGAGATGGGGAGCTTTCTGGCGGACAGATCCGTCAGCCTGAACTCATACTCCAGACCGCACGCAGACAGCGTGAAGGTGAACTCTGCTTTGAACTTGATCGGCAGATACGGGAAGAATTCGTCATTCTCGTCGTAGAGATACTCGGTCTTGCACCAGGCGCAGTTGTCGTCGGACTTGTGTTCCACGATGGTGTGGCGGCGCTTGTGGAGGAAGCCGTGGATGTGGTTGTTGTACGGTTCCTTCTCGTTGACCGGCAGGTGGTAGGTCGCATCGGAAGTGCGCAGATTGCCGTCTGCAAAGCGGTTCGGCAGGTAGAGCGTCGGCAAGCCCCAGACCTCTGCGGACTTGATAAGATCCTCATACGTATTGGTATCGCTGAAGCGGAAGAACTCCAGGCCGTTCTTCACATCGCACAGACGGATGACATTCGAGCCGAGATCCGGTGCGATCAGTGCAGTGTAGCCGCCTGCATCCAGCCGTACACAGGACATACCGCCCCATTGCATCATTTGTGTGGTATTATTCATAGGTTTTGACCTCCCTCTTGCCCGTGATAGGACTATTTACATACAGTATACCACAAATTTCGCGATTTGTCCAGCATCCGGCAGAAATGTTCGCGATTTGCACAGCAATTCTCCACCCGCTTGTGCAAAATGCCAAAACGGAGCCGGAATGTCCGTCATGTTTCCCATCTGCCCGTAAAAAAGCCGGAAAACGCTTGCAATCACAGAAAATTCATGTTATAATATATTGTATCTGCGGTCATAACGACCTGAGTTTTATGAAAGCCGACCTGTTCTGTAAATGGCACGGTTTGTCAAAGAGTTTTTTTCTGGTGATGGCACAGCGGAGGCTGCCCCCTGCACCCCGGATGGGGCGGCGTCCCATTTCCCTGAAAAAACACTTTTTGACAGACTGCGGCCTGTTCTGCACAGGTCAGATGAGGAGGAAACCATGGCAAATGCAAAAGCGGCTGTCAAGCCGGCTTCTGCCGGAACCAACATCGGCAGCATCCTGACCGGATGGCTGTCACGGAACCGGTACTATTTCATCGCCTTCTTCATTCCGGTGATCCTGATGTATATTTCCTATGCGATCTTCGGTCTGTATCCGTTCGGCGAGCATTCCGTACTGGCACTGGACTTCAATGCACAGTATGTCTACTACTTCGAGGATCTGCGCGATGCCTTCTGGGGTGACGGCAGTATCTTCTACAGCTGGGGACGCAACCTCTCCGGCGGCATGATGGGCGTCATCGGCTACTATCTGGCAAGCCCGTTCACGCTGATCGTCATGCTGCTGCCGCGCAAAATGATCCTGACGAGCCTGCTCATCATGATCCTGTGCAAGATCGGCTCGGCGAGTGTGACCTTCAGTCTGTATCTCCAGAAGTCGAAGGGCTACACGCCGCTGAATGCAACGGTATTTTCCGTGCTGTATTCGCTCATGGCGTACATGGTCATCCAGACGATCGATCCGATGTGGCTGGATGGTCTGGTGCTGCTGCCGCTGGTGGCGCTCGGCATCGAGCATCTCATCGACGACGGCAGAAAGCTGAACTACATCATTCCGCTGGCGCTGATGTTCGTGGCAAACTTCTACATCGGCTATATGATCGGCATTTTCTCGGCGATCTATTTCGTGTATTACCTGTTCTTCGGCAAGGACGAGAGCCGCGGCAAGGTGCGCGACTATCTCTACACCGGCTGCAATTTTGCTGTCTGCTCCATCGTGGCAGTCATGATGTCCGCCTTCATGATCCTGCCGGTCTACAATGCACTGCAGCTCGGTAAATTCGACTTCTCCGGTACGCCGGACTACAGCTTCAAGGTGCAGTTTGAGCCGGCGACCATCCTCGCGCAGCTGCTCACCGCGCAGTACGATTCCGTCAATGTGCAGGGCAGCCCGGAGATCTACTGCGGTATCCTGACCGTGGTGCTTCTGCCGCTGTTCTTCCTCAATTCCAGGATCTCCCTGCGCAAGAAGCTGGGCTACGGCTTCCTGATGACCGTGATGTTCTTCTCCATGTACATCAAGCCCGTGGATATGTGGTGGCACGGCGGACAGGTGCCGAACTGGCTGCCCTTCCGTTATTCCTTCATCATATCCTTCATCCTGCTGTCGATGGCAGCGACCGCATTCCAGCACCTCGACGGCGTGCAGCCGGCGCATTTCGGCGGTGTGTTCTTCGGCATCATGGCAGTGATCCTCTATATCCATGGTCTGGGCTATGAGCATCTGGATGTCATGAGCAGCATCTGGCTGTCCATCGGACTTTCCGGCGCATATCTGCTCATCATCTACGCCAAGCGGATGCGCGATTCCAAGTGGCTCATCCCGATCATGCTGCTGTGCATCATGTCCGGCGAGCTGGTCTTCAATACCGTCAAGACCATGCAGGACGTGGACAAGGAAGTGGCTTACTCCACCAAGGCTTCCTATGAGGGATTCGTGGAGAACGGCAGAAAGGCCGTTGACCTGATGGAATCCCATGACAACGGTCTGTACCGTTCCGAAAAGACCTACACACGCTGCATCAACGACAATATGGCGTTCGGCCTGAAGGGACTGACACATTCCAGCTCCGTCATGAATGCCAAGACACTGGCGTTTATTGAGACACTCGGCTACAACTCCCGCAGCTACTACACCCGTTACGACGGCACGACCGAGATCGCGGATTCGCTGATGGGCATCAAGTACGTCATTGACCGCGACGGCTATTCCACACCGCAGGCTGGCGACGACGTTGCCAATATCAACAACCGCCGCCGCACCCTGCTGCATTCGACTTATCCGAAGATCGACGAATACAGCTACACCGAAAAGAATTCCGACGGCAGCGACAAGCCGGCGACCACGCTCGGGATCTACCAGAATCCGAACGCTCTGTCCATCGGCTATATGGTCGATAACGACCTCCTGCGCATCGACCACCTCGGCAATGACAATCCGTTCAACAGCCAGAATGTTCTGCTGTCCACGATGCTGGGCCAGACAGAATTTGACGGAGAAGGCAAGATCGCAGCGACCTCCTCTTATTATACACGCATCGACGTCGGCGAGCCGGTTCTGGGCGCTGTAACGGTCTCGGATTACAACGGACAGGCCTGCTACACGAGAATGGACAGCGGCGATCCGACCGTGGATTATCGTTTCACAGTGGAGAGCGACGAGGAAGTCCTGTTCTTCCTCAAGACCGAGAACGAGCAGGCAGTCAACCTCTGGCTGGGCGTGTATGACGAGAACACTGGTGATTATGTGTTCGGCGCCAACGGCTTCGGGCAGTATTTCGAGACGCACAACTACTGCATCATGAGCCTGGGACACTTCACGCCGGGCACAAAGGTCTCCCTGCGTCTGACAGTCCTCGACAAGGACAACGCGACCATCATCAAGGAGCCGTTCTTCTACTACTTCAACCGCGACGCTTATCAGGCAGACATCGACAAACTGAAGGCGCAGCAGCTGAATGTGGAGCGCTACAATGCGACACATATCCAGGGTACTGTGACCGCAGGCGAGGATCAGATCCTGTTCACCTCCATCCCCTACGAGCCGGGCTGGACCGTCAAGGTGGACGGCAAGAAGGTCCCCACGACCGAATGCCTCAAGGCGATGATCTATGTACCGCTGGCAGCCGGCACCCACACGATCTCGATGTCCTACACACCGCCGGGATTTGTGGCAGGCGTGATCCTCCTGTGCATCGGCATTGCGATGTGCGTGCTGTTCTATCGCTACGACAAGCAGAATAATAAAGTCCTGCTGGCACACGCGCGTTCCAGAAAGCTTGCGGAAGCGCAGGCGGAACGCGAGCAGAAGTCCGCAGCCCGTCAGCAAAAGAAGGCTGCCAAGTCCGCAGCAGCGGAAACGGCAGCAGAACCGGAAGATGCAGAGGATACGGAGGAAACCGACCGCGGCGACGCCGAGGATGCCCCGACCGATACCCTTCTTGCAGATGATTCACCGGCTGAATAACGAAAAAAACTTTCCCGAAAACCGGATAGGTAAAGAAATTCCCCGAAGCTTCCGCGGCTTCGGGGAATCTGTTAAAAAAGCGAGGATGCGTGCAGTCACCATGCTGTCCGGATTCTCATATACTATGAAAAGCACGAAAGGAGCGTTCTTGTAATTATGATCAAGCTGCAAGTTCCTGCCACGTCCGCAAATCTCGGTGCCGGCTTTGATGCCCTCGGACTGGCGCTGCAATATTATAACGATGTGGAGATGGAGGAAAACG
>JAFPXW010000164.1 GCA_017394565.1 Oscillospiraceae bacterium
ATCTCCGTAATCATTAGAAATTCGATCTGCTGCATATTCTGCTCTTCTATACTGTAGAAAAACAAAATACGGTAGCCTCCCACACGAAGCCGCATCATTCCGTCTGATCTTCCTTGCATCTGTTTGATGTCCCCGACTGGTGGCACTTGTGTCAGCCCTTGAATGCCTTCACGAATTCTGGAAACAGTCACAGCATTCTGTTTTGCCAGAAATTTCAGTGCTTTTTTGCTATATCTGACAATCACGCTTCTGCCTCATTCCGCTTATCAATGATGCGCTTGGCCTTGCCCTCGTATCTTGCGATGGTGCGCGGTGCGACGAGGGTGACTTTCGCCTGGATGCCGAGGACGGTCTTGAGTTTGTCCACAGCTTCTTTCTGCTTGCGTTCGAGATCACCGAAATTCTCCAGCAGACGCTCGTCATTGATCTCGATGCGCACTTCCAGATAGTCGGTGTAATTCTTTCTGGTGAGGATCAGCTCATAATGCGGCGAAATGCCGTCAATATTCGCCATGACAGACTCGATCTGCGACGGGAACACATTGACACCGCGGATCTTCAGCATATCATCGCTTCGGCCCTGTACCTTCTCCATCCGCGCGTGGGTGCGTCCGCACTTGCACTTCTCGTAATGGATGCGCGTGATGTCCTTGGTTCTGTAACGCAGCAGCGGAATGCCTTCCTTGGAGAGCGTGGTGATGACGAGCTCGCCCTTTTCGCCGTGCGGCAGGTCTTCGCCTGTTTCGGAGTTGATGCTCTCCGGCAGAAAGTGATCCTCCGCAAAGTGCAGACCACAGCGGTACTCGCACTCGCCGGAAACACCCGGCCCCTGGAGTTCGCTCATGCCGTAGTTATCGGTCGAGAACAGCCCGAAGCCCTTTTCGATCTTATCGCGCAGGGCATCGGTACAGCCCTCCGAACCGAACAGACCGATGCGGAGCTTGAGGTCATCATTGGTGATGCCGCACTCGTGCGCCACCTCGCTCATGTACATCGCATAGGACGGTGTGGAGATGAGGACGGTCGTGCCGAAATCCTTCAGGATCATCGCCTGCTTCTTGGTATTGCCGGACGAGATCGGAATGACGGAACATCCGAGCTTTTCCAGACCGTAGTGCAGGCCGAGCGCACCCGTGAACAGGCCGTAGCCGAACGAGATCTGCGCAATATCCTCATCGGTGACGCCGACAGCGGCACAGAAACGCGCCACGGTATCGCTCCAGATGTCGAGGTCGTGACGGGTGTAGCCAACGACCGTAGGCTTGCCGGTCGTACCGGACGACGCATGAACGCGGACGATCTGCTTCATCGGCACCGCGAACAGCCCATAGGGGTAGTTGTCGCGGATGTCGGCTTTGGTGGTGTAGGGGATGTACTGGACATCGGACAGACATTTGATCTTGTCGGCCGTCACGCCGGCTTTGGTGAGGCGCTCATGATAGAACGGCACGTTATCCATGCAGTACTGCACCTGATGCTTCAGTTTTTTGAGCTGAAGCTCCTCGATCTCCTGACGGGACATCGTTTCAATGTCCTTCTGAAAAAACATAGCATTGTATCCTTCTTTCTGTAGTTAAATTTCCGCGATCCGAAACAGCGGAACAGCACTTTGCACGGAATCAACCCCACTTTTTTAGGCAAAAAGTCAATATACGATATATTTATACCAAATATTCCATACAAATTGCATGATTACTCTTATTATACCATGAAACAGGGGAGATGTCAAGCCAGTGCGCGGAGCGCAGGGGGAAGTGCGTATGAAATGAGGAATTAGGAATGAGAAATTAGGAATTTATGGTATCGCCTTGCGGCGATGGTTTTTATAAAATCAATCCCAATGAAAAAAGCTCCCGACTAAGGAAAATTTCCTCTTAGTCGGGAGCTTTTGCAATAAATGCACTTATTTCAATCCGTCCGCAAAGCGGACACATTCATTCCTCATTCCTCATTCCTAATTCCTCATTCTGCACAGCAACAAGGTCAATTCGTCCGCTCGCCACGTCCGCTTTCGCGCACACGACGCGGATGGCGTCGCCGAGGCGGAGCGTCTCGCCGGTCTGGGCGTTGCGCAGATACCAGCCGTCCTCGATCTCGTATTCGCCCTCCGGCATATCGTGGATGTGATACAGCCCCTCCGCGTGGTTCTCCAGCATGACGTAAACACCGTATTCCGTCACCGTCGTGATCACGCCGTCGAATTCCTCGCCGATGTGGGAACGCATATATTCCGCCGCGTAGCAGTCGTCCGCCTCGCGTTCGATCTGTACGGCGCGAATTTCCGTGTCCGAGGACTGGGCGGCGGCGTTTTCGGCGAATTTCGCATAGCGCTTCTGCATCCATTCCTGCGATGCGCCGGCTAAATAGTCCGTCAGGATGCGATGCACACAAAGGTCAGGATACCGCCGGATCGGGGACGTGAAATGCGCATAGTCCCGCAAAGCCAAGCCGAAATGTCCCAGCGGTTCGGCACTGTACTTCGCCTTCGCCATCGAACGCAAGGTCAGGCTGTTGATGACCGGATACCACACTTCCTCGCGGCAGTCGTCCAGAAGCTTCTGGATGTCGCGCGGCGACGCTTCCGCAAAGGTCGGTGCTGTGCCACCAAGCCGCACCAGCATTTCTTTCAGATTCGCGATGCGCTCCGGTGCGGGTTCTTCATGCACACGGTACACCAGCGGAAAGCCCTTTTCACGCGCCAGTCTCGCCGCCGCTTCGTTCGCCGCCAGCATACACGCTTCGATGATGCATTCGCTCCGTCCGCGCTCGATGGGCGACAGCCCCACGCAGATGCCGTTTTCATCGAGCAGGAGCGCCGATTCGGTACTCTCCAGCTCCGGCGCACCGCGCAGCTTGCGGATGTGTTCAAGCTTGTCCGTCAGCTCATCCAGAAGATGCAGGGTGTCCGCCACGGGTGCGTATTTTGCCTGTATATCGGCATCCGCAGTCCCGTTCAGGATGGCGTTGCATTCGCTGTAAACACCGCGGACGCGCGAACAGATCACCGACTTGCAGAATTCCGCTTCCAGCAGGTCGCCCTCCGCCGAAATGTGCATCAGCGCCGAGATCGCCAGACGATCCTCACCGCCGTTCAGCGAACAGATGCCGTTCGACAGCGCTTTCGGCAGCATCGGGATGACCTTGTCCGCATAGTAAATGCTCGTGCCGCGCCGGAAGGCTTCCGCATCCAGCGGCGAATTTCCACGGACATAGTGCGACACGTCTGCGATGTGTACCCCCAGCGTGTAGCTCCCGTCCGGCTGTTTTTCCACAGAAACCGCATCGTCCAGATCCTTGGAATGCGCTCCGTCGATCGTGAAGATCACTATGCCGCGCAGGTCGCGGCGGTTTTCCACATCGAAGGGGGTGATGCCGGTCTGTTCGAGTTTTTCGGCTTCGCGCAGGACTTCCTCCGGAAATTCCACAGGGATCTCCTGCGCCGCAATGCTCGATGCCATGCAGTTTTCCGCACTGTCCGACGTGCCGAAATTCAACACGACGCGCACACGGTGATCCATGTGCCGGCGGCCGCGCTCGGTCAGCACCGCAAGCACCTTGTCGCCGATGGCGTAGGGAACGCTCTCCTTGTAGTCGATGCGCATTTCCAGCCCCATCCGGTCGGGCGCAAGGCAAAGCCCCTCGTCCGTCGGGACGATCGTGCCGCAAAGCCGCGCTTCCGGAAAGGGTTCGAGAATGGACAGCACCTCGGCTTCCGGAGAGCCCTCATTCCGCGGCGGCAGGATGCGGCAAAGTACCTTGTCATGCGGCATACTGCCCATCAGGAATTTGCCGGCAACGAAATATTCCGCACCGTTCTCATCACGCACGAAACCGAACGTGCCGGACAAACGGCTCACCTCCGCGCGGAAACATTCCTCCTTGCTGCAAAGAACGTAGAAATCACGCTTTTCGAGGATGACGCCCTCATGCAGCAATTGGTCAAGCGCCGCACGGTATGCCGCCGGGGAACGCTTGGCGCGGCATTTGTTCGCAAGCTCGGACATCCGCAATTGCCTGCGGGCCGTGGTCTGTAAAAAGATCTGGATCTTTCGGGAAAATTGTGCTACAGCCGCAGGATCAGCCGGTTTGGAAACGCGCTTTTTGGGCGCAGGATCGGCAATTTGTTTCTTGCGGTCGTGTTTTCTGTTATGACGAGCCATAAAATTTCGATCTCCTTTCTGAATCTATCTATGAGTAGTAAAACTAACAAATTTAAAGAACGTGCAGTC
>JAFPXW010000165.1 GCA_017394565.1 Oscillospiraceae bacterium
AGGCAGGACAGAGAACTCCTGATCGGGTGCTGCTGTAAGATCAACAGGCTCACGCGGATCACTTTCCGGCACAAGTGCCAGCTTTCCGGGTGGCTTTGCCACATATTCACCGAGCAGCTCATTGAATTTCTTTTTGCCCATCATCTTCTCAAATTCCGTCAGCGTGATGAGCGTCTGTTTGTAAAGGTCAGTGTAGCCGTTCTGCACGGCAGTATCGACCTCCGCCTTGGTGTCTGTGAAAACACGTTTGCTTCTGCCTTCGACCACCTTATAGCCAGGAATGGGAACGCCGTGATTGATCGCCTCGGAGGAGACGAATGCGAATACTGCTTCTATCCACGAGGATATCCTGTTCAGCGTCGGCAGTATTTCCGCCAGTTCTGATATCGGGATAAGTCCCGGCTGCTTGAATACGGCAGTCTGTGTATCCGCTTCATAGGGTGCGGTCATATCCGATTCCTCTGCGGTATCATCAAAAGCCCCGGCATCTAGGTCGAGGAAATCCGTTGCGGTCTGTGCGATATCTCCTGCGCGCTTGTCCATTGCCGTTTCAAGCAGCTTCAGTGCATCCGGCTTCTCTGCGGTCTTTCCGGGATTGGGGGGCGGCGGCGCCGTTATAGCGGCACTTCGGGATTCTGTTTTCCATAGGCTTTTCCTTTCTGTGTGACCATATGGTCAATGTAAATGAGTCCGGCTGCGAGGACTGTACAGCCGCTGTTGATCGGTGTCTTTTCAAGCCCTCTCATATACTGTCGTGGGAGAAGCGATTTGTAAGGGGTCTCAGAAAAATTTTTTTGCCTTTGCCAGTGCATACCGCAGTCTCTCGTTGACCGACATCTTTGCGATGCCCAGCATTTCGGCGATCTCGTCCTGTGTCATGCAGTCACGGTAGTACAAGATAAACACCTCACGCTGCTTGTCCGTCATATCTGCAAGCATCTCCTCTCTGGTCTCACGGCGCTCCACGGCATTCTGCGGATTCTCACCCATGCGGCCGTCATACCAGTTGAAGGCTCTGCGGTACGGGTCTGCCAAAGCCAGCTCCACATCGCCGTCCTTGTCTCCGTTGTCGGCACTGTCATAGTCAGTGGTGTCCCTGCGGCTGCCGGTGCGGTTCATAGTCCCGGAGTATCTTTGAAACAGAGGAGGAAAAACATACATGAAAATAGCAGTTCCATATATGGACGGCAAAGTCACCCCCTTTGGCAGAAGCGATTATTTCAAGCTCTACGACATCGAGAATGGCAAGATCGTCTCTACAGCAGTCATCGACAACGGCGGCTATGAACACACCGGTCTCATTACGCATCTGAAAAACAACGGTGTGACGATCACACTGGTCGGGAACATTGGTCAGCACGGCGCAGATGCTTTTGCAGCCGCAGGAATCGAACTGTATACCAGCAACTTTGACGATGCAGATACCGTTGTCAGCAAATATCTTGACGGCGCACTGGAACTCAAAAAAGAGATCAGAGGGTGCAGCTTTGCAGGATGACCATGCCGGAGATCGTTATACAAGGCATCGGATTTGTCGCAGTTGCGGCATTTATCCTGTCCTATCAGATCAAATCGAACCGCTGGCTGTTTCTGCTCCAGCTCATTGGCTCGGCGCTTTTCTGCCTGCAATTTTTCCTGCTGGACGCACTCAGCGGGTGCCTCAGTCTTGCGGTCAATATCCTGCGCAATGCGCTGATGATGAAATACAATGACTGGAAATGGGTGCGGTGGAAGGGCTGCCCTGTTATTATCGCCGCTCTGTTTACCGTCATTCTGATCTTTACTTGGAACGGACCTGTCAGCCTGCTTGCATTTACCGCATCGGTGTCCAGCACCTTTGTATACTGGACAAACAGTCCCCGCAATATTCGCATGGTCAACCTCGTCTGCGCATCACCGTGCTGGCTGATCTACGATGCGATCGTGCATTCATGGGGCGGACTAGTGAGCGAGTCGATCACGCTGATCTCGATTCTGGTGTCCATTTTCCGCTTCGGGTGGAAGGGGCTGGAGGAGGACAATAGCATGAGATCTCAGACACGAGGTGAACCCAGATGAAACATAGAATACTCATAGCAG
>JAFPXW010000166.1 GCA_017394565.1 Oscillospiraceae bacterium
CGATGCAGCAGCTATCGCGGCAGTCACCGGCGATGCATCGGAATTCGTCATAATAATCCGGTGTTGTAAAACGCATTGTGCACCTCCGTAGGTTTATGTAGTCAGTATAACATAAGAACATCGATTTGTCAACAAAACCCGAAAAAGAGCTGACCTGTGCATCGCAGATCAGCTCTTTTGGGAATATGAAATTATTCTGTGACCGGGAACGCCTTGATCGCGCCGTGCAGGTAGCTTGTGTGAAGCTTGGCATCTGCGGCAGTGAGTTCGCCGTCGCCATCGAGGTCAGCAGCTTCAAACCGCGCACAATCGCCAGCTGCGACCGCGCGTTTCAGGAGTGCCAGATCGAATACATCCACGCTGCCGTCGCCGTCGAGGTCGCCGTAGATCACCTGCTCCTCCACGGAATTGACGCGCCACCAGTTCAGGTTAAAGAGGTAGCCAGATTCGCCGGAGAATACGAGGTAAACATCCTGATTGCCGGCGGTGTGGTCGATCTCGCAGGTCTGCGTTGTCCACTTCTGCCAGCCGCCGGTGCCCTTGACGTTCAGGGTGCCGATGCACTTGCCGTCCGGTGCGCCGAGGTGAACCTCCAGCTTGGCGTCAGCGCCGTTCGAGGAAATGCGGAAGTCGATGGAATCCGTGCCGCCTGCAAAGTCTACATTCCTGAAGCCGAGATAATCGCCGTTCTCGATGTAGCCGACATTGCTGCCGCCTTCTTCGCATTTCTCAGTCTGGACTCCGGACTGGACATCAAAGCTTTCCGCTTCGATACCGGCAGAGGTACCGCTGATGCGCAGGAGATGCTGCGACTTGCTGAGGATCTTCCCGGTGCTGTCCACCACATAGATGCGGTAATTGCCCTCGGTCTGCGGTGTCTTGATGCTGGTCGCATTGGCTGCGGCACGAGTCATGTCAGCACCTGCCTTGAAGGTCGTGGTGTCGTCCGGTGCGATCCAGACGGTATTGCCGCCCTTGCGGATGGGAAGGGTGCTGCCGCCGGTGGTCTGGCAGCTGGCCGGAAATACATAATCCGCAGCCGGTGTCAGCCACTTCGGAACGAGGTCTCGGTGTGCATCATCCACACCGGAATTCAGACAGATCTTGTACTGTGCAAACGGCCATACATTGTCGGAAACCACGATCGGGTTCTCGATCTTACTGTCGGGCGGATTCTTGCCCATCTTGCAGACGGTCGCGTAGGTGCGGGCGATGTTCAGGTGATGCTTCTGACCGTAGTCCTCGCAGTTGATGGTGTAGGTAACGTTCGGATCGATCTCGAGGATGTCGTCGTTCTCCTCGATGTAAGCAGTTCCCTCATCGTTGTGCAGTCCGTAAGTCGGTGCGCCAAAACGTCCGGCAGGGATGCCCTGAACGTAGTTTTCATTGATGATCGTGCCCGGCATCTGACCGATGGTGTAGATGCCGCCGGAGTCGTGGAGTCGGTTCAGGCAGCCGATGACGCGGTTGTTGCAGATCATATTGTCGCGGCAGGTGGTGCTGTCCTTGAAATTGCACCAGCCCCAGCCGAGGTGGATGCCGTTGTAGGCAGTCTTTTCGATGGTGTTGGACAGGATCTTGACGGAATCGCCGAAGTACGTCGTGATCGCAGCGCAGCCGCCGAAGCCGTGAACGACGGAAATGTCATACAGCATATTCTGCGTCACGGTATCGTTCTTGCAGATGCCCTCGATGCCCTTTTCGTATTTCTCGTGGTTGTCCCACGCCTTATCGCCGATGTAAACGTGCTGCGGATGCCCGATGGTGATACCGGAGGACGTGATGTCGGTGATGTAGTTGCCGGAGATATTGGAATTGACAACGTCATTCGTCATGGAAATGCCGTCCGCACCAGTGTGCTTGACAACGCCGTTGGAAATGCTGATGCCGTCGCTGTTGGTGACATGGATCGCAGCAGGGAAGGTGTCTGCCATTTCGTACTTGTACTTGTGCCAGTTGGAATCTGCGAATGCAGTGTAGGTCTGTGCGGCCTGACAGGTCGCCTTGCCGTGTGAACCTTCCACCTCCGTCAGCTGGTAATCCGTATGCGCGAAGGTGATACCGTCGAATCCGATGTTCTCAACACGTTCCTCCGTCGACTTGCCGGCAATGACGATCAGCTGGTCGATCATCGGCGCTTCGACATCCGCTGTGGTCATGTCCTCGTTGTCATAAGGATAGTAGTACAGCGTGTGCGTGGATTTATTGAAGAAGAACTCGCCGGGATCGTTGACAAATTCCAGCGCATTATAGATCGTATGCCAGCCGCCGCACGAGAATCCGGCACCCCAACCGGGAGTCTGTGCGATCGCGCCGTAAGGCTGCTGCATCAGGAGGATCAAAGAACCGTTATCCGCCTTGATGTCGCGCGTACATACGATGTTTTCATTCCAGGTCGTGCCGTTGACGATTTCCAGATCGTCGAAATCTGACGTGATATACGGGAAATCATCCATTTTGTAAGCTACACCGTCACTTTTTTTACCGGAATCCCAGGCCCAGTCTTTCTGCCCCTTGGTGACGCTGTATTCTCCCCAGCCGCCTTTTGCTTCCACGTGAAGGCTGCCCATATTGGCACGATGGTCGTTGACGTAGAGGTTGCGAAGTTTCGTATCGCGGTCAAGCTTCGCAGTCCAGAGCTTGCCGTCGCCCTTGGTCCAGCCAGTGACCTGCTTTGCACCGGAAATGATCGGCGTTTCCCCATTGTACGCCTTATAAGTGATCCGGTGGCCGTTGTGACCGGAGTCCTTGGTGTCAAAGACGACCGGTTCTGTCAGGCGGTATTCGCCGCCGCGCAGGTACACGGTGATATCCTCTGTCATGGTACCATTGATCTTGCGGACGGCATCCCTTGCAGCCGCAAGCGTTGCAAACGGTGCATTGATCGAACCGTCACCGGAATCACTTCCGTCCGGTGCAACATACAGCACGATCCCGTCATCTTCCGCACGAACATTCAGTGGCATCGCCGGCAGGA
>JAFPXW010000167.1 GCA_017394565.1 Oscillospiraceae bacterium
AGCTTGACGTCCTTGACGTCCACTGCGCCGTCGAGATTCAGGTCACCGACGAGTGCGCCTTCTGCCGTATGATCAAAATCCAGCCAGAGCTGTACATACGGGCTGTTGGCAGCGTATGCGGGAGATGCGGTATTCTGGGAACGCAGTTCCGTTTCGGTCAGCGCCTTGCTGTAAATGCGCATTTCGTAGAAATCCGCCTGCGAGCCTCTGCCGGTCTCCGGGCACTTGCCCATCGTGATCTGGTAGGAGGCCGGTGCAATGCCGTCCGTTGTGCCAACATCCGCAGAGCCGACCATCTTGCCGTCCACATACGCGCGGAGCTGATTGCTCTCTGCGTCGTAAATGCCTGCGATCTGATGCTTTTTGCCGACCCAGCCGGATGCGGCGTCCGTTCCCATCTTGACGTAAAGGTCACGCCACTGACCGCCTGCATAAACAAAGAAGTCCAGCGATCCCTGACGGGTACGGAGTGCAAAGGAGTGGTCGCCCTTGCCAGCGAACATATTGAATTCCGGGTTGCCGGTCGGAACAACATTTACTTCCACCGTGAAGGAATTCTTGCCGGAAACTGCGCTGTCCAGCTTGCTGCCGGACGGGATCGTCACGGTGCCTGCAACGGCATTGCCGTCGCTGTTCTTCTTGAGCTGTGCGCCGGTCGCGGACACGAGGAGATTGTTCTGGCTCTGGTCGCGGAAGACCAGACCGTCGGAACGAAGCCTTGCTGCGAGGTTGGTGCGCTGTGCATCCGTCATGGATGTTCCGCACGGCATGATGGTATAACCCCAGTGATATGCGTGGTTATTGGGCAGACGATACTGATCGAGCGTTCCCTGTCCGCAGGTCGCAGAACCGGTACCCATCGAGCCGTAATCGACGCTGAGGATGGTTTCCTTGCGCGGCGAAAGCTGGTAGGTATGGTTAGCCTGCTGGAGATCAGACGGGTAGAAATGCAGGGCACTTGCTTCGACCTTGCCGTCAGCAGCGATCAGAAGGCCGTTGGCATTCTTGGGATCGCGCACGGAGATCCACTGGACATCGGTGAGGTTGCCGCAGTCATCCGCCTTCATGTACGGGAAGTACATCCCGGAAACGGTATTGCTCCAGATGCCCTGGCGGCCGTTGGTCTTGCGGTCGTTGAAGGTCTCGACCGGGCCGTTGCCGTACCAGCTGACCTGCTCCATGCCTTCCGGAAGTGTCATCACCGAGCCGACACGGATGAAGTTGCCCAGACCGGTTTTCGTTGCGTCTACATCCCAATCGACCTTGACATCGCCGTTCGGGGAGATGGTGTAGGTGATGGTCACGTTTGCGTCCTTGGCATTCGGGAGTGTCAGGCGGGAAATGACGATCTTCTTGCCGTCCTCGCCGTCCTTGACCTCGATGCCCTTGACATTGATCTTGTCGCCGGCCTTCTGCCAGGTGCCGTCAAACAGCCCTCGTGCGCCCCAGCCGGTGTCATTTTCCACGTTGCCGCGCCAGAAATTCGGGCGGGGGCCTGCGTTGATGAGGGTTTCGCCCTTATAAGTGTAGGACTTCATCAGACCGGTGGACTTGTCGATCGAGAAACTGAAGTCCTTGCCGACCGGCACATACATATCCGGATGGTCAACGACCTCCAGATTGCCCGAACCGCTGTCGTATTTAGCAGGTGTGCCGCTTGCGGAAAGCGCGAACTGTCCGTATGCCACTTCTGTTCCGGCAGGTACCATACCCGTGGACTGCTTCGTGCGGACAGAGAGATTCAGGTGGAACTGATCGCCGGAAAGGTGATTCTTCGGCAGATGATACGGAACGGAAAGCGTTGCGGTGGAAAGCGGTGCAGCACTTGCGTTCTTGAGCGTGCCCTCCTCGATGGAAACGCCGTTTTTCAGGAGAGACCAGACGACCTCGTATTCGCTCAGGTCGCGGAAATTATTCTCATTATAGACGGAAACCTCCTGCTTGGCAAGCTGTGTGCCGTCTGCACGGAACCAGAAATTCTGATACTGGTACTTTACTTCCTCCAGCTCCGGCTGCGGTGTACGATCCGGCAGGACCAGGCCGTTTTCGCAGAAGCTGCCGTCGTTCGGGTTGTCGCCCCAGTCGCCGCCGTAGGCGTAGAATTTGCCCTTTGCCTCGCTGCTGTAGAGATTGGTGTGCGCATCGCCGGTGGAATAATAATCCCAGCCGCCGCCCTTGCTGTCGATGATGACAGCACGCGACTGGTCAACCCAGTCCCAGATAAAGCCGCCCAGCATATTGCTGCCGCTGCGGATGCTGTCCCAGTACTCCTTGAGGGCGCCGACGGAATTGCCCATGGCGTGGTCATATTCGCACATGACATAGGGCATCTTGCCATCGCCGGCATTGCCGCGGATACCGGAGGAGCTCGGATACATCTGGCTTCCCATGTCAACGCCCATATCCCAGCCTTGTCCTTCACTATGGACAGGACGGGTATTGTCGTGCTTCTTGAAATACCAGATCATGTCGCGGAACATACCGCCGGCATCGTTCGGGTTGCCGGTGTAGCCCATCTCATTACCGATCGACCATGCCACGATGGACGGGTTGTTTTTCAGGCGCTTATAGGCCGTGTCGGTTCTGTCCATCGCAAGCTCGTAGAACTTCGCTTTTTCGCCGTTGTGGTCGCCGCCCTGCAGTGCGTGGCACTCCATGTTGGTCTCACCCATGACGTACATACCGTACTTATTGCACAGCCAATATAAATAGGAGTCGTTGCTGTAATGCGAGGTACGGATCGCGTTGACATTGTGCAGCTGCATCTGGCGGATGTCTTCCTCCATGGTTTCCTGCGGGACGGCCTTACCATTAAACGGATCGGTGTCGTGGCGGTTGACGCCTTTGAGGAGCAGCTTCTTGCCATTGATGGTGATGGGCTGCCAGCGTGTCGTGGTTTTCTTGTAGCTGCCGTCCACCTGCGTCGGTGTGAAGCCGATCTCACGGAAGCCAAGCTGCGTGGACACGATCTCCTGCGCGTTGCCCTTATCGTCAAGGAGTGTAATGACCAGCGCGTAGAGATTCGGGTTCTCAGCCGACCAGAGTTTCGGATTTTTGACAGTCGTGCGGATGGTCGCGCTGGTGCGGCTCCAGGTCTTCAGCTCGTCAAGCTTTGCCGTGGCACCGGAGAGGATATTGTTTCCGGCTTCGTCGAAGGCTTCCGCGCGGAGCGTCCAGCCATTCCGGGCATTGCCGGTAATGTTCGTGATATCAACGTTTACGCTGAGGTCGGCGTTCGTATAGCTGTCGTCGAGATCCGTGCGGACGGTGTAGTCTGAGATCTGCACCGGTGACGTGCTGACGAGGAACACATCGCGGAAAATGCCGCCGTCGTAGATCATGTCCTGACCTTCAAACCATGTGCCGTCGCAGAATTTGTGGACCTCGACCGCAAGGGTATTCTCGCCGTCCACGAGGTAATCCGTCAGATCGAAGCGGTGCGGGCTGAAGGTGTCCTCGCTGTAACCGACCTGCTTGCCATTGAGCCAGATGTAATACGCAGATTCCACACCGTCAAACTCGATGTAGACACGTCTGCCGTTCGCCTTCATGCTCTTGTCCAGCGTGAATTTCTTGCGGTACAGACCGACTGGATTGTAATTCGCCGGCGCCTGCGGACAAGGCACATAGCCGTCATACTTGCGCTGCCAGGGCATCTGGACATTGCAGTAGATCGGGAAATCGAATCCCTGACACGTCCAGCTTTTCGGGAGCTGCACGGTTTTCCAGGTGTCGCCGGGACTCGGCGTATAATTGCCGTACATGAAGCCGCCGCTGCGGTAATTGGCAGCACTCGCATCATTCTGTACGACCTTCAGCTCCCAGTCCTCCCCAGCGCCGGTGAGCATTTGCAGATAATCCGATTTGGTTCTTGCGTTATAATCCCAGACTGCATTCACGGCAGAAGCGGTATCCTGATACGGAACGGCATTGACGGAAGCCGCCACGCGGTTTACCGCGAACACATCCTCCGTGCCGTCCTTTCCTGTCCACTCCTTGTGCGTGAAGGAAACATCTGCGCCCCTGACCGCAAACGGTTCCAGTCCTGTCAGGCTGGTTGCCATCAGCGCCGCGGTAAGGAGCGCTGAGATCACTTGTTTTTTCATGAAAATCCCCCTTTTAAATGTCTTTCTTAATTGATTTAACTTAAATTTCCGCAATTCATGATTTGTTTATATTATATAAGATATTTAGACTGAAAACAACTCACAAAGTGTATTGTCAGGTGGAGATTTTGCAGATTTTTAAGAATCCCTTCTAAACATCATAAAATTTAGATGCAGAATGCACAAAAGGGAGCCTGCGAATTGATGCAGGCTCCCTTTTTTCTAATGAAACGATGTCAGGACTTCCGGTCGAGGTCGGTCATACTGCGCAGTCCGATCGCCAGTGTCGAACCATTATGCAACAGTGCCGATGTTGTCGGCGGCAGGATCCCCAGTACTCCCAGCACGATCAGCCCCAGGTTGAAGCCGATGATCGTCCGGTAATTCCAGCGGATACGCGCCATGAGTGCATCACTGAGGCGTTTGAGCGTGACAAGCGCGTACAGATCGTCTGCCGAGATCGTAATATCTGCGATCTCACGCGCAATTGCCGCACCTGTGCTGATGGCGATGCCGGCGTCGGCTTCACTCAGCGCCGGGGAATCATTCACGCCGTCCCCGATCATAATGACGTGCTGTCCGGCTTCGTGTGCGGCACGGATGAACGATGCCTTATCCTCCGGCAGCACCTCCGCATGGTAGGCATCCACGCCGACTTTCTCCGCAACGGATCGCGCGGTACGTTCGTTGTCGCCGGTCATCATGACGACGTTCCGGATGCCGGCTGCGTGCAGGGCTTCAATGACATCGGCAGCTTCCGCACGCAGCGGATCCTCGATGCAGATGACCGCCGCCACCTCGCCGGCAATGCCCAGATACAGATGCGAATACTGCTTCGGTAAATGCCGGAAAATGCGTTCATCCGGGATTCTGCACTGCTCATCCTCGACCACAAAATGATGGCTGCCGATGACCACACGTTCGCCGTCCACGGTACTGGAAATGCCGTGCGCCACGACGTATTCCACACGCGAATGCCGTTCCTCGTGCAGCAGTCCCCGGCGTGCGGCTTCCTCCACGACGGCACTTGCGATGGAGTGCGGATAATGCTCCTCCAGACACGCCGCAAGCCGCAGCATTTCAGCTTCGTCGCGACCGCCGAACGGAATGATCTCTGCCACGCGCGGACTCGAAAGCGTCAGCGTACCCGTCTTGTCAAAGACAATGGTGTCCGCTTCTGCCACAGCTTCGAGGAATCTGCCGCCTTTGACGGTGATGCCATTTCGGCTGCATTCCCGCATGGCAGACAGGACGGAGATCGGCATGGCAAGCTTCAGGGCGCACGAAAAGTCCACCATCGGGATCGAAAGTGCCTTGGTCGGATTTTTCGTGATGAGCCATGTCAGTAAGGTGCCGCCCAGACTCCACGGGACGAGAGAATCCGCCAGATGCGAGGCTTTGTCCTCTGCGGCAGATTTCATTTTCTCCGATTCTTCGATCATTTTGACAATGCGGTCATAGCGTCCGCCGCCCTGTGTCTGCTCAACGCAGATCACACACTCGCCGTCCTCAACGACCGTGCCTGCATAAACAAACGCACCTTCCGATTTGTGGACAGGGACGGATTCTCCGGTCATGGAGGACTGGTTGACCATTGCGTCGCCGGCAAGGACTTTGCCGTCCAGCGGGATCATAGAGCCTGTGCGG
The DNA here is from genome assembly GCA_017394565.1 of Oscillospiraceae bacterium. Taxonomy (GTDB): domain Bacteria; phylum Bacillota; class Clostridia; order Oscillospirales; family Ruminococcaceae; genus UBA3855. The sequence goes on from JAFPXW010000167.1 coordinate 5,754, forward strand.
ACAATGACATGATCGCCCCTTTCAACGCTTGAAACCGGAACCAGTACTTCCGAGCCGTCCGGCTGACGCAGCCAGACCTGCTCCACGCCGAGGGACATGGTTCTTGCCAGGTCGTCGATGGATTTTTTATGCGTCCATTCGTCCAGGATATCGCCGATATTCAGCAGGAACATGACGCTGCCTGCCGTATCGAAATCGCCGCGGATCACCGAAACGCCGATCGCAACCGCATCCAGCACCGCGACCTCGATCTTCCCCTGCAGCAGGCATTTCAAGCCGCGCAGAATGTACGGGATGGACTTGAACACGCAGATCACACGGCGGATCGGCATGGGCAGAACGGCTTTATGGAGGATCCGGCGCAGGACGCAGGTGACCAGCTTGTTTTCGTATTCTCGGTTCAGTTCCCTGCCGGTACGGTCGGGGACAAGGGACTGCGCTTTTTTGTCGTGATAGGAAAACCGCGCGAGCGCACGGATCACATCCGAACGCGGACAGACGTAGCGGATCACCACGTCGCCCGTCCGGTCAAACACCTGCACCCGACGGATGCCGGAAACCGCAGACAGCGCAAATTCGAGCATATCCGCCTGATGCAGCGTCATGTGCTTCTGACAGAAATGCACACGGATGCGGCCCCGTGATTCGTGAAGGATCTGACATTTCATAGATTGCCTCCTGTTACAAAGAACAGACCGCTTGCGGCAGCGGTCTGTTCGGTCTGTTATGCTTCTTCTGCAGCCGGATCCGCCTCATCGGGGATCTCCGTTTCTGCATCATCCTCCCATGCGTCCGCGATCAGCGCGTCTTCCTCCTGCGCTGCACGCTCTGCATTGATCTCCTTTGCATCCGCAAGGATATCGCCGCAGTTTTCACGCACGCTGGTCACGGTCTCCATCACGCAGTCCTTGGCACGAAGCACCGCTGCCGTTGCATTCGTATAGCACTTCTTCGCGTCCTGACTCGTCAGGATCTTCACACCGGCTGTACCGAACAGTACGCCGCCGGCAAATAAACCGATCTTTACCCACGGTAAACCTAACATGATTATCACCTCGTTCAAAATGCACAAACAAAAGGGGCTGAACCCTTTCTTTCCCTATATTATAGCACTGTGGGAAGAAGGTTTCAGCTCCAAAAAGACACTTTTCGGACGGGTACAGCAATACCGTCGGTTTTATGGGAGAAATTTATCAATGCTTCTCCAGGCGGCTTGCCTGACGGTAGGCCCGCGGTGTGATGCCGATGACCTCGCGGAAGGCCTTGGCAAACTTGCTGCCATTATCATACCCGATCTCGCCGGCAATATCCAGCACTGTCCGGTCTGTCTCGCGCAGAAGCCGGGCAGCTATGCGCATCTTCTGGGCACGGACATTGGCATACATCGAGCAGCCGTACACAAAACGGTAGCTTTCTTTCAGATGTGTCGGCGACACGCGGAAATGTGATGCGATCTCTCCGATGGTGCTGCGTTCATTCAGACGCTTGCAGGCAAAGTCGTTCGCATCCTTTGCAAGCTGCGCACGCACGCCGGAGCAGCGGAACTGCTCTGTGTGAATGCAGGATCCGTCCAGATCACGCAGCATCACCAGGAGCGCAAGTACACCGACCTTCAGTCGATCCATCCGGTATTCCGCCGCTGCATCTGCAAGCTCTGCCAATAATGCGGAGATCTCATCCGATCCGCAGATCGAACAGCTTTGTCCACTGCAGAACTTGCTCAGGAGCATCCCGATCCGGAATTCCTGTTCCGCAAGTACGCCGGAAACAAAATCCTGCGCCTTAACAGGATCCACCAGAAACGTAAGCCCCCGATAACTCCCTGCCGGGTAAAACGGCTGTGCCTCATGATCACTGCATTGCCGGATCATGAGGCTTCCTTCCGAAAGATAATAGCACTGTGTACCAAGGCTGTACTCGCGCCTGCCTTCGGTGCAAAAGCTGATCTCCAGCAGTCCGCCGTCCGGCTTCCACACCGTCTGCTCGTTCACGAGGAAGAGATTTACCCCCTCAAATACCGCAAGTACTCTGGTATCCATCTGCGAACAACTTATGCGAGCTGTGCTGCGAGTTCCTTGAGCTTTGCAAGGTCATCATCAGACGGCGCTTCGTTCACGATGTAGCCCTCGCCGCCGACCAGCTCTGCACCGGCTGCGGTCACACGGTCTGCCCAGTTGCGCATCCACTCGCCGTCACCCCAGCCATAGGAACCGAACAGAAGCACCTTCTTGCCGGACAGAGAACCCTCTGCTGCGGTGAAGAACGGCTCGAATTCGTCTTCCTCCAGCACTTCAGCACCCATTGCAGGGCATCCGAAGCACAGTGCCTCATAGTCTGCGACATTGCCGCTGAAATCGGAAACGCTGACTGCCTCCACATTCGCGCCCTCTGCAACCGCCTTGGCCATGGCCTCGGTGTTGCCGGTGCCGCTCCAGAAAATAACTGCTGTTTTCATGATAATTCCTCCTTAGAACATTTCAGAGCCTGAAAAATATCGAGTCCCTGATGTAATTTATCGCACAGAATCTCTCTGCATCGACCATAGATCTGAAACTTTTGCTGTGCAGATTCCGGATCGCTGTAGACCTTCCAGACGCCGCACAGAAGGCAATTTCTGCCTTCGTTTTCAATGAATCCCCGGATATCCTCCAGCGGATAGCCAAGAAATACGCCGATCTCGTGTGGAAAACTGCCGCAAGTGATCCGGCTGCCGAGAATCCGCAGCATTTCATCCAGCGTCATCTCCGGCGTGTAGCCGTACTGCCGCAGAAATGCCTGCACGTCCTCCCTGCTGAGCCATGTACTGAGCAAACGCTCATGATACACATACAGCAGCACGCGCTCGCCGCAATGGCAGACAGCCCGGATCCGCAAGCCGTTATGCCCGGATCGTTCCTGGAAGTCGGCTAAGTAATCCTCCGCTAACTCCGGGGTGAGCGACATGGAAAACAGATTCGCGCACTTGATCCCCATCAGAGTCGGCGCGGTATGGATGGCCAGCTTCGTGTCAAAGACGCAGCGTTCCCGTTCAGACATCAGTTCTTTACCTCAACCTCGTCCAGCAGACGCTTGAGTGCGCTCACGCTGGAACTGTGGACGTGCTTGACCGGAATGCCGTGCTTTTCGGAGCGATTCTTAACGCATCCCAGCATCTTATGCGAGCAGGTACCGGTAAAGACCACCATCAGATCCGGATAGCCGATCTTGTTCTCAAAATCCGAAGGCATCTGGGTGAACACCTTCGACTTGATGCGGTAAGACTTACAGATGTCCTGATAGCGGGTTGCCATACGATCATTTCCGCCTACGATCACAATACTCATGAATTCCTCTTTTCTATAACGTTAGCTTTCGCTAACCCTTGGCTTAAACGAAAATGGGACAAGCCCATTCCGTTTGTGAAACAGTTGGCAGCAGGCAACTCAAAGTTCTTCTGTACAAGCGCTTTGCTTCACCTACCATCAACAATTATAACGGAAAAGATCCATTTTGTCAAGCAAAAATAACGGGATTCATCAGAATTGTATAGATAAATTAATGATTAGCTGCTGCTAACCCGATAATTTGTAGAATTTCTACAAATTATACAAGACGTATCGTGGCATTGGTTAACGTGTCTATTTCGTCCCAAAGTACTCCCTCAGCGCATCAAATGTCTCCTGCGACAGTCCATGTTCCAGATAGCAGGCATCCTGATCGGCGGTTTTTGGCGAGATCCCGATCGTTCTGAGCATCTCAGAAAAGAAGCGGTAGCGCTCCGTGACCGTCTGCGCGATCGTTCTCCCCTCCTCTGTGAGGAGGATCCCACGATCATCAAGTAGCGTAATATAGCCAAATTGCCGCAGATCCTTCAGAGCCACTGAGACTGTTGCACGTGAAACACCAAGCTCTGATGCGATCTCCACTGCGCGTACCATGCGGTTTCGTTCCTGTAGGCGAAGGATCACCTTCAGGTAGTTTTCGATTTTTTCACGTCCCAGCATCCGGCATCACTCCTCGGCGTCTGTCAGAACGCCGGACTTCATCACACAGAGCCGGTCAGCATATTGCTCCGCGCCGTTCTCGTGCGTTACCATCAGAACGGCAGCCCCATTGTGCGCAGCACTTTTCAGCGATTCAAAGACAATTTTCGTATTCTCATCGTCCAGATCCGCTGTCGGTTCATCCGCAAGGATGATCTCCGGTCGGCGCACAAAAGCCCTTGCGATCGCCATCCGGCGCAGCTCTCCGCCGGATAACTCCGATGGCTGCACGTCTGCCAGCTCCGCAATGCCCAGCTGCTCCAGCAGCTGCTTAGCATACGCTATCTCCGACGTTCCCGCCGTGCCGTTCAGCGTAATGGGAAGCAGGACATTTTCGAGGACATTCAAACTATATATCGCAGTTTGTCCTTGTGGGATCACGCTGATATGCTGATTGCGGAAAGCTGATAATTCGCGGTCAGGCATCGCATACAGATCGGTTTCTCCCACCATCACAGTACCGGCGGTCGGATGCATGAGGCCGGCAAGGAGGTTGAGAAGTGTACTTTTCCCGGAACCGGAGCGCCCCATCAGGACCGTTAGTTTGCCGGATTCAAGCGTGAAATCCAGCGGCTGCAGCGCTGTAAAGCGATTGGAACCTCCTGATTTTCGCGGAAATTCTTTTGTAAGCTGCTTGGTCGTCACATTCATCTCATTGTTCCCCCCTCAGGATCAGCGCTGTGTCGATGCGGCTGATACGGTATGCAGAAACCGCCGCCGCTGCCGTTCCGGCCACCAGAACTGCGGCGATGGATATTATAGATGTTAGCATTTGCTTTCCGAGCGAAGGCATGAGAAATGGCAGTCCCAGCTGTTCCTCGATTGCCGTATGAAACGCTGTAATTCCCATAACCGCGATTACCGTTCCACAGACAGCGCCGGCTAACCCAGACAGCACTGCCTCCTGCATGACAAGGGACGCCAGATTTCTCTGCGATGCGCCGATCACGCGAAGGGCTGCGAATTCCCGCTTGCGCTCATTTACGCTCATGGAAAAGGCCAGCAGCAGGATCACAACCCCAAGCCCCCAGACGACCACGATCAGAACACCGATCAGGTCAGACGTGCCTTTCAGCGACGCCGAGATGCCGGATATCATTTCTTTCGTCTGGACGGCCTTCACCTTTTTGACGTGGATGTTGATATCGTTCATCACTTCCTCGGTCGAATACCCTTCCGCAACATTGATCAGAACGGTCGATACGACGCTTTGCGGATCAATGTCCGAGAAGTCGTTCATGCCCTTCTCCAGCGAGGACGCGATCAGCTGCCGGATGGTCTCTACGCTCGTAAAGACTGCACTGTCATAATAGGTGCCGGTCTTGTCCAGCTTTGCGGCAACATGGCAGTTTACGCCGTAAAACTGCAGTGTATCGCCGACAAATGCGTTCAGGTCGTTTCCAACGACGATGTCTCCCGTTTGCAGCTGCTTTGCGTAGCTCCGGCGGATCCACGGCGTGATCGTGAAATCGGTTTCCGGATCAAATCCAATGATCTGCACCGGGATCGAACAGCACCCGGAGCTTGCCGATGCCAGGTAAAACTGCGCTGAGATCTGTGCAATGCCATCGAGGGACGCGATCTTTTCATAGCGCTCCACCGGCATATAGAAATAACCAGGATTTCCCTGTAATACGATATTTTCGAGGTTAGACTTTGTTTTGGCTTCGTAGGGAACGACCATGATGTCGGCTCCCAGCCTTGCTTCCAGCGACGCGAGTCCGCTGCGCATGGATGCCACCAGCAGCGTGCCGCCGCAGATCATCAGCGACAGAAGCGCCGTCAGCAGGATCAGGATGCCCGTGCGCACGGGCTTGGCTTTCAGGTTGCGAACCGCAAGATTCTGGCGCATTACTTGCCGCCTTCCTTTCTGGAAAGTACAAAATCTGCTGCGCCTGCGATCGCGGTCAGCACGCTGAGGATGACGACTGCCGGATGCATCACGGCGTGGCAGCGCATTTCGCTCATCATGCAAAGCCGGATCATCACATTGGGGATCAGTGCCGTCATAACGCCCATCAGACTCATCGCAAGGGCTGCACCGGCTTTCTCACGGCGCTCCAGAAACAAGCGTACCACCGCGATCGCCATCATGCCGATGGATACCGCAAAAACCGCCTGCTCTGCCCAATGGCAGGTCATCCAGCTGCCGTCCTCCTTGGGACCGCACGCATGGAACACGAGCTTCACTCCAAGACAAAGCGCTGTGCTCAATACCAGCAGAATCACGTCAGTGACAGTCAGTTTCTTCATAAGTCAGTTCTCCTTTTTATGCAGCAGCGTGTCATCCGCCGCCATGGGATATTGTTCATCAAATGTGGCTCCCGTGTACATTTCGTCGCGCTGGTGGTCTGTAAAATTCGCATCACTTCGCAAAAAATACGTACCGTCACGGGACTGCTGTTCCCAGGTCACATCGAGGTGATACCACGCGCCGTCAACGCAGACAAGGTTCCATGCGTGCGGCTCGGTCACACCGTTTTTTTCGGCCGTTCCGGTGATCACGCGCACGCCGACGCCAAGTTCCCGCAAAAGCCGATAGGCAGTCACCGCATACCCCTGACACACCGCACGCTTCTGGATGAGCGCCGCATAGGCAGTGGATTTCAGATGGTGATTCGGATTCTTGGCATGGATCTCGTCATACTGTACATGATCGCAGAGATAGCTGCAAACAGCCTCTACTTTTTCGACATCCGTCGATGTTCGACAGATCGGCAGATCGTCGAGTATCTCCTGCACACGTTCTGAAACGGCACACTCTTGTTCTGCCGTCGTGTAATACTGCGGCTGGATATAGATCTCGTACAGATACTGCTCATCCTCGCGCCGGTAATGATACCGCATCTCGTAGCCGCCGTACTGCTGGCGCAGATAATCGCCTTCCTCCGGCGAATCTGTTTCGTCTAAGGCACATTCCATCAGTTCGCGGACGAGCGTGCCGATGACTTCCATATTATCCTGATGGGAGCTGTAGGAAATCGTGATCTGCCAGTCGCGCCGATGCATGGCCTCGCGGATGGATTCGATCACGGCATCCGCGTTCGTGAAATAGATCCCCAGATCCTGCCGGACATCGTAGTGATATTTCGGCGCACGGCCGCACCCTGTCAGCGCCATGCAAGCCCCCAGACAAAGGGCGATCAGTCGCTTCATTTGTCTTTCCGGAAGGGGAACTTCCAGATCGCGGCAGCGTTGGAATTGACGAGAAGGCGGTCGATGTCCAGTCCGGCAGGACAGACATTCCGGCACGCAAGGGATTTTCCGCAGCCCTCGTATATGTGTTTTCGATACAGCTTCCGCAGCGATCTCTGCTGCCCGGGCGGAAGCTCGGAGATCAGCCTTGCTGTCGGCGCAAAGCCTGCCATACCGTAAAAACGGCCGCCTGCCGCAAAATTCGGGCAGATCTCCAGGCAGCACCCGCATTGCAGGCAGCGTGAGGCTTCATACGCAAGGCTGGCGCCTTCGCCCTTCGCGATCGTCGCCTCCTCCAGCCAGACAGTCAGTGTTTTCAGGTTTTCAAACAGGATGCTGCGATCGACCACAAGGTCGCACACGACCGGGAATTTCCGCAGCGGCTCGATGCGGATCACATTCCGTTTCTGCACGTCGCCAAGCTTCGCATCGCACGCAAGACAGGGCTTTCCGTTGATGACCATCGCGCACGCGCCGCATTTCTTTTGCAGACAGGAGCACTCCCAGCG
>JAFPXW010000168.1 GCA_017394565.1 Oscillospiraceae bacterium
GTTCGCAGCTGCGAAGAAATCATCGATCAGCTTGCTGTTTTCCAGAACCGGATCCAGCTGGCCAAGCTTCACGCCCTCCATCTTCTGGGATGCCTCGTACTGGATACCGTCCAGCAGGCCTTCCTCCTCGATGGTGGACAGCGCGGAACTGCTCAGCGGAATGCCCTTTTCGATGCCCTGCTGGGAAGCCATTTCCGGACTGTTCAGCAGGAAGTCGAGCAGCATCGCAGCTTCCTTCGGATGCTCTGTGTTCTTGCTGACTGCATACATGGTCGCGGGCTTTGCATACCAGCCCTTGCCGACGTCCTTGCCGTCGATGGTGGTATAATCTGCGCACACGATCTCGCGGCCGTTTTCGATCGCATCACCGAAATAGCTCTTGGCGTCACTTACCCATGCGACGGAACCTGCATACATCTCATTGTCGAGTTTCAGGCGTTCGTACTGCTCGACCTGCGGCATCACACCTTCGTTGATGAGGCGCTGATAGAATTCGATCATCACCTGGAAATCTTCCGCATTGAAGTTCAGCTTGTCGTTCTTCAGGAAGGTCTTTCGCTGTGCCTGCTCTGTGTAAGTGATGAGATACAGCCACATCGACTTGGAAGCCGCGCTCAGCGGATAGATGCCGTCGGGCTTCATGACCTGTGCGGCTGCAAACAGATCATCCCAGGTCTTGGGGACCTCAAGGCCATAGCGGTCATAGATCGTCTTATTGATATAGACGGTCTCCGTATTCATTGCGATCGGGATCGCATTGAGCTTGCCCTCCTTCTTTCCGTATTCCAGCACCTCATCGCTGAAATTCTCGATCTGGAAGTGATCTGTCAGCTCATTGATGTCGTAATAGCCCAGGCCATTCTGAGAATACGTCGTCAGCCAGCCAAAATTGATCTGCATAACATCTGCTTCCGTATCGGAGATCATCTGTACCTTGTTACGAGTTTCAAAGCCCGACCACTCAGAATAGCTGCACTCGACATTGATCTCCGGATGCAGCTCCTCAAACTGCTCGATCGCTGCAATGGTATAGCGGTTTCTGCTGTCATTGCCCCACCATGAGAAGATCAGATCCACCTGTTCTCCGCTCTTGCTGGCAATGGTATCGGTGCTGCAGGCCGTCGCGGAGAGCATGACAAGTGCGGCAGCTGCGGCAGTGATCCTTTGATAAAGTTTCATATCGTATCATCTCTCCTTTCTTAGCCATTTGCTTCATTTTCTTCTGCTTCAACGGACATATTGATCGCAACAAGTGCCATCGGATCGGAGATCTTTGCAGAGAAGAGTGCGCCGACAAGAATTGCGATCAGCGTCGCAATGGCTGCTGCAATGAAGATATAGATCTGTGTCGCCTTCTGTTCTGCCATGACCACGCTGGTCGGGATCACGCTGATGACGTACCAACCGACCTTTGTGCCGTTGATCGCGATCATATTGCTCAGATCCATGACCGCACCGGTCATGCCGTTAGACGTGTATCCGGAAATATAATCCGGAAGCGCTGCACCAAGCGTGTCTGCCTTATCCGACGAATACACGACCTTGTAATTCTCGTCTGTCAGACGGATGGTCATATCCTCAAGGGAATCCGGGTTGTCGAAGACGTGCTGCAGCTCGGTGGTGTAGAACGACAGCACCAGCACGGCGTTGCCGTGTACGCGCTTGACGTAGTAGATACGCTCGTAATCATCGCCGTAGCCTGTGTGCCAGCCATCGTGCGTCTTTTCACGGGTGATCATGGATTCCAGGCTGGAATACAGCGAATTTCCGAACAGCTCTGTTGTACCGTTGGACACCTTGCCGACGGTGTGGTTGTTGCGGTACACGATGCCGTAATCCACGAAGTTCTCCATCAGGCACAGGCTCTTGAGCTCATCGTTGATCGCCTTTTCGATGTTGATCGCCTCATATTCGTCATTGGAGTCATCGGTCGCGTCATAGGTATACGCCTCGTCCATTGCGAATGCAAGCGTTCCGACCTTCTCCATACGCGACAGATAGCTGTTCAGGTTCAGCTCCATCTGCGTGTTGAGCGATGAGGTCATGTTGCTCATTTTCTTCTTCAAAATCTGTTCGTTCTGCCATGTGGCAAAAGCTGTGATGCCAATTACCGTCAGGGCTACGATGATACCATATCCAATGATCATCATGATTCTCATACGGCGCAGTCTGAGAATCGCTCTGACTCGATCCTGTTGTCTTGACATTTCCTAATCCTCCTTTACTGGAACTCAGAATATCACCTGATAGTTCCTATTAATTACCTCATTATAGCATATCTAAAATGAAAAAACAAGTACTTTTTGTGAATAATGCTATCATTTTGCGTCCCGATCGAGCTCCTTTGTCAGTAAATGATACATAGAAACGCGATAGCCATGCCTTTCATAACAGGAAATCGCGCCCTCATTTTCCGGTTCTGCCTCCAGCTTGAAGCGGACGGCCTGCGGATACTGCGTTTCAAGGAACGAGAGCAGAGCCGAGCCGATGCCTTTTCTGCGAAATTCCGGCTTAATATAGAGATCCTCCAGCCATACGCAGATGCCGCCGTATTCCGTTGTAAAATTCAGCGATGCCATCGCGTAGCCGGCAACATTTCCGTCGTCGACCATCAGGTAGCCGTCCAGAAACGGCAGATCACTGATACAAGCCTCGAAATCGTTTTCGAGAACTTTGTCCGACGATGTATGCAAAACAGCCGGAGAGTCATAAAATACGCGCATCATCGCAAGCACTTCCTGCTTGTCCTCAGCGTTCATGGGGCGGATGGTCAGGTCAGACATTCGATCGTTCCTCCTTATTTGGGCGCGGGCTGCCGCAATTGATACAGAATTTGCCGATCCCCTGCGCACCGCATCGGCACGTCCAGACCTCCGGGCGTGCAGAGCCGCATTCTGTGCAGAAGCGGCTCTCGTTTTGTGTGCCGCATTGGCAGCGCCATTGGATTTTTGCTGCTGAAATCGTTTTCGGAATTTGTTCGGAAATTTCCGGATCAGCGGTAGTTTTTTTCTGTGCGCTGCGCATTGGCTCTGCAAGTGTGCGTGTCGATGAACAGGCGCTGCCGATCCACGCGGCATCTTCGCGCTGCTGAACGCTTGCGGGATCGCCTGTTACGGACGACAGTGTGATCTCCGATATTTCGATACCGTTTTGTCCGCACCAGCCACCCTGCATTTTCTCACGGACGGCAGCGCACAGCTGTTTGGTGTGTGCCGGAAGGGCTGTGATGCTCAGGCCATGCTGCGCAAGGCTGGCCGCCACCTCCATAAGGGCTTTCTCCAGCTCGGAATGGACCATGCCGGACAGATGGCCGTGGGCGAAACCGCCGTCAGCGTTCCCTGTCACCTTCCAGTAAAACAGCGCCGGATCTCCGAGGTGATAGCAGTAGCGTCCCTCCAGGCGATACGTCGTAGTAAGGGAACCGCCGGAAGCGCGGACACTGACCGGTACATACACCACAAACGGGTGATTCAGCGAGTCGTGCAGATTGATATAATAAAGCCGGTGCTGCGTGGCAACATTGTCGCCGCCGAATGCCACACGTTCGCTGAATTCCTGCCAAAGCCCTTTCCTGCCCATCGGCTCGAAGGTATAGCTGCCGGATTCCTGATAGCAGGCAACGACTCGTCCGGTATCCACTACGAGCGCCGCCTGTCCCTCATTGACAACGATCCTGGAGCCGGGTGTGATGATATTGTCCGGCGTCCCGCAATTGGCGCTGCTGGGGTTGGTGCGTTTGATACCGCGCACCATGATCTGGCCGTTTTGCAGCGCGTCGCAGTAGAAGAACTCCTTCCACTGATCTTCCATCATCGAGCCTGCCGCCGTGAATGCGGCTTTGATTATGCCCATATTCGGTCACCTCCCGTCTTTTATTATAACATACGCGCAGAGAAAAATCAAGGTGCAGAAAAAGCACAAAAGCGGCTGGTCTGACCAGCCGCTTTTCGGGAGGTTGATTTACTTCAGGATCTTTGTCGGAACATGGCGGATGACGAGTTCGTAGAGTGCCACGGATGCGCCAACTCCGAAAACACCTTGCACGACATTGCCGGAAAGCGAAAGAACTGCCGCACTGACAGAACCATAGAAAAAGCCTTCAAATACCGCATAACCGACAAGCATCACGAGTTCCGAGGCAATGGCAGAAAGGATCCTTGCCCAGACAGAATGCTGCTTGCGCGAAAGTGTCTGATACAGATAGTAACATACGACTGCCATCAGCGCCTTGATGATGAGCGTTGCCGGGACATACACTGTGTAGCCTGCCAGCAGATCCGCCAGTGCCGAGCCGATGCCTGCTGCCGCTGCGCCGTAGAAC
>JAFPXW010000169.1 GCA_017394565.1 Oscillospiraceae bacterium
TGCCGGCCGGATTCTGGAAGTTGAAGTTCGGGTTTGCTTCCAGATAAGCCCAGGCCTTCTCAGCAGCGTCGAGGCACTTCTTAGCGTAAGCTGCATCAGAAGTCTTGTAAGCCTGTGCAGCCAGTGCCATAGATGCGCAGAAGTCAGCCGTTGCGGTAGAGGAGATCGGAGTTACGATCAGCGGCTCCGTCTCAGCTTCCGGCGCAACATAGCCCGGGAAGGACTCACAGGTGACCTTGTGGTAAACGCCGCCGTTCTGAGCCTGCATCTTGAGCATCCAGTCCAGCTCGTACTTGGTGGTCTCGAGGATCTGCTTGTCCGGGTTTGCCTGATAGGAGTACAGCAGGTCGCCGACAGCCTTTGCAGCTGCTACAACGTATCTGCCGTAGTCGCCGGCATCGTGCCAACCGCCGGAAACGTCGATCTTCTCGTTCGTGCCATAGATGGTTGCCATTGTGTTGTGGCAAGCCGGATGGCTGAACTTGCCGGCGCTGACCTCTGTGCCGCAGCGCTGGAGATCGAGCATCTTGATGCTGTCGTCATACAGAGCGCTGTAGGGATCCGCAGAAATCTCGAACGGATAGCTGTCTGCCAGACCGGAGCAGGTGATGATGTACTTACCAGCGGTCTTGACCGAGGAGAAATCGCCGGTCCAGTTGTCCTCGCCAGCGGAGGAATTGCTCATCTTAGAGGAAAGCTTGCCGGTGTAAACGACCTTCTTGGAGGAAGCATCTACAACGGAGAACTCGCTCTGGTTGGTAACGCCGCGGAAAACTGCGGTTTTCTTGGCGTCGGTCTTGTAGCCGACCTGGTTGGTGAGGATGGAAGCGTCCTTGGTATCGGAGAAACTCTTGGTAGCGCCGCTGTCATCGACCAGTTCCAGCTTTACATTGTCAAGATAGATGGTATGCTCCGGCAGAGCGCCGCCGTCCTTTTCCTGCAGACCGCAGTTGAAAACAAGCTTTGCCATCGGATCGTTGTCATATTCCATCTCGAACTCATGCTCGACGGTCTGCGGTGTGGAAGTCACCTGAATGCCGTCCCATACATAAGCGGTATAGTCGCCGCCGTTCTGCTGGATCATGCCCTCAACAAAACGGTCAGTGGTGGAAGAAATATCGTAAGAAAGGCGATACTTTGCATTCTTGTACAGCGGGATCAGGCTGCAGTACATCTGAACAGAGTAGGTCTTCTTGCCGGTGGAAGCGATCTTCAGCGCCAGCTTGCCGTTCTCGGTGGACAGGGTGCAGTCGCCGCCGCTTTCCTTGTACACGTCCCAGCCGGTCTTGCCGGACTCGAAGTTCGCCTCGATGACGGTCTCAGCTGCGGACGCAGTGAGCATGGTGACCGGAGTCGCGGTCGTCATCATGGCGAGGGCAGCAAGACCTGCTGCGATTCTTCTGAATGTGGTTTTTTTCATGAATCAATTCCCCTCTCAAAAAGAAGTTGATATGGTTTTGACCGGAAGTGCAGCTTCCGGAGTGTCCTTATCAAAAAGCGGTTTAGCGCAATCCGCCTTTTGGTAATATCATTGTAGCACACAACTGCCGGTAAAGATACAACGATTTTGACAAAAATGGTAAGAAATTGACTTCGATGGTAAAAATGTACAGAATCTTTCCAGAATCCTGAAAACGTTTGAAAGTATCGAAAACCGCGCAGGCTCGGGAAAAATAAAGAGGCGCGGTGCATCTCCGCGCCTCTCCCAATGAGCAGGGAATGATCAGTTTTCAAATGCTTGCCAGGTCAAATGTGTGCAAGGATCTGACTGCGCACGCTGTCGAGGCGGCTGTCGGTCAGACCGAAATCGAGCTTCTTGTAGGTCCATGCGCAGCGTCCGATGCCGTGCCGGTCGAGGACGGCGTTGATACATTCGTACCAGCGGCTGGTATCCTCACCGCCGACGCGGTCGATGACACCGTATTCACCGCAGTAAAGCGGTACATTGTACTTCTTTGCAGCTTCGATGGCGCTGGCAAACAGCTCCTCAAAGTACGCTTCAGTCGCTTCGCTTTCCGCAAATGCGATCCTCTCATCCGGATCGATCTTATCCGTCCAGGTCGCGCCCTGATGAGTGAATTTCAGCGGTTCGTAGCAGTGGAAATTATAAACGATGCGGTCATCGTAGGGCGCTTCCAGATCCTTGACCGCCCAGGCGGCATTGTTGTCGTAGCCGCCGACAAGGATCAGCGTCTGCGGTGCAATGGCGCGGATGCGGCGGATGCACTCGTGTGCGATCCGGTTCCAGGCGGGCAGGAAGGACTTGTCCGTGACTTCGTTGAGCAGCTCAAACGCGAGATGATCCGGATCATTGCCGTAGCGGCGTGCAAACTCCTCCCAGAGGCGGTAGAACTGCTCCTGATAGGTCGCATTGTCAAAGAAACCGGCTTCGTTCTCACCGGCATCGAAGGAGAAACCGGTCGTTTTGTGGAGGTCGAGAACAATGTTCAGACCGTGCGCTCTTGCCCAGCCGAATGCCTTGTCCAGACGAGCAAAGCCAATTTCATTCCAGGTTCCGTCTTCGTTTTCCACAATGTTATAGTCGATGGGAAGGCGTACATGATCAGCGCCCCACGAAGCGATGACAGCAAGATCCGATTCTGCAATGAAGCTGTCCAGATGTTCATCGGTGTAGTCGCACTGGGAGAACCATCCGCCAAGGTTGATTCCTTTGTAAAAGCCATGTTGTTTCATAGTGATCGGGCTCCTTTCTAACGGTATCATTTTTACGGTGCTTTGCGATTTCTGCCGTGTGTCTGTAAATATTATAACATACAAGCAGGGGAGAGTATAGCATATTTTTGCGGATTATAGTAAAATCTTGCATAGAAGCGATGCCGGGTTCAAAGAATGGGCTTAATGAAAAACCGCGTCCTGCGCTGGTGCGTGTGCAGGACGCGGTACGGTTTACCTGACCGGATCAGGCTTCATGTCCCTTTGCCTTGATGACATCCACAATGCTGGAAACCATTTTTTCGCAAATTTCCTTGCTTTCCGCCTCTGCCATCACGCGGATGAGAGGTTCTGTGCCGGACTCGCGCACGAGGATGCGTCCGCTGTCGCCAAGCGCAGTGCTTGCAGCCTCCACAGCCTTCTGCACATCGGGATCATTCTGTGCAGCCGCCTTATCCTTGACGCGGACATTGACCAGGAGCTGCGGATAGATCGTCAGCGGTGCAGTCAGCTCGCTCATTTTTGCCTTTTTCGCCATCCTGACTTCCATCAGCTTGAGGGAAGTCAGCAGACCGTCGCCGGTGGTGGCGTACTTCGAGAAGATGATGTGACCGGATTCCTCACCGCCCAGACGGCAGTTGTTTTTGCTCATGTACTCATAAACGTATTTGTCGCCGACAGCCGTCTTGGCATATCCGATGCCCTTGGCATCCAGTGCCTTGTAAAGACCGATATTGCTCATGATCGTGGTGACCACGGTATTGCTGAGCAGCTCGCCGTTGTCCTTCATGTGGCTGCCGCAGATGTAGAGGATGTGGTCGCCGGTGAGGAGGTTGCCCTTCTCGTCAACAGCCAGGCAGCGGTCGGCATCGCCGTCGTATGCAAAGCCGACGTCCAGCCCGTTCTCCACAACGAATTTCTGGAGCCCTTCGATGTGGGTGGAACCGGCGTTATTGTTGATATTGGTGCCGTTCGGCTGGGCGTTGATAACGTAGGTTTCGGCACCGAGCGCGTCAAAGACGGATTTTGCGACATTCCAGGAGGCGCCGTTTGCGCAGTCCAGACCGACCTTCACGCCGCGGAAGGAATACAGTCCCAGGGAGATGAGATAGCCGATGTAGCGGTTTCGGCCGGATACATAGTCCACGGTTCTGCCGATGTGGTCGCCGGTCGCAAAGGGAAGCTCTGCCCACTTCTGCCCGAAGGCTTCCAGTTCGCCGTCGAGGTAAGCTTCTACGAGCTCGATGGTCGTTTCGTCCATCTTCTCGCCCTTGCTGTTGATCAGTTTGATGCCGTTATCGTAGTAGGGATTGTGGCTTGCGGAGATCATGATGCCGCAGTCAAAGCCATCGGTCCGCGCAACGTAAGCCACAGACGGAGTCGTGGTGACGTGCAGCAGGTAGGCATCTGCGCCGGAAGCGGTCAGACCGCCGACGAGAGAATACTCGAACATATAGCTGGAACGTCTGGTGTCCTTGCCGATGACGATGCGTGCAGGCGTGTTGTCGCCGCTTTTGCGTTTGAGCTCGCCGTAGTACCAGCCGAGGAAGCGGCCGACACGGAATGCGTGGTCAGCGGTCAGGTTTTTGTTGGCTTCACCGCGGAAGCCGTCAGTGCCGAAATATTTGCTCATTTTGATAATTTCTCCTGATTCCATAAAATAGATGCACCCATTGTACATCTATCTTATTATACAACTTTTAAACTCTGCTGTCAACCGTTTTCGGTGAAATTTCCACGGAAATCAATTTTCAGGTTCTGTTAGAAAAACAGGCTCGTTTCTTTCCCCCCACCGCCTACGGCATAAGCGACCAGCACCAAATCACGACAAGTCGTACGATTTACAAGCCAAATCAAAGATTTGGTGTAAATCGCAAGATTTGGGCTGTCTGCTTACCCCAGCCCCCTGCACTCGCAAAATTCATAAAATGGGGACGAAAAATTTTAAAAATTGATTTCCGTGGTGAAATTTCACGGTCAGTCAATATCGCTTCGGAAATCCAGATCCGATAGGAAACTTCCCTTTTTCTGATACCACCAAAGTCCGTGCAGACAGCCGGAATCGTAGTCGTATTGCAAGAGATTCTGCTGTCCCTCATCAGGCGGGAAGGCGTTGAGAGGATAGGTCGGGAAGCCGAACAGCTTGTCACCGCGGTAATTCACCTCATCGTTCTGGCTGCCGACATCGAGGTCATAGTCGCCGAGGTCAAATTTCTCCGGATCCAGATCATAATACGGCGGGAGTGCATGAACACGCAGGCTTGGCAGCGGCTGCTCAAA
>JAFPXW010000170.1 GCA_017394565.1 Oscillospiraceae bacterium
CATGAGCTTTTGCATTTGTCGGAAACCTCCTTAAAAAAACATCCCTTATATAAATCCGTGTCCGGCGTCAACCGGCAATTTTGATCTTAGCGCGTTTTTTCAGTGCCCACTCCAGCCAGAAATACATAATGAAGCAGAACAAAAAAACGATCGCCCATGTTGCCATCTGCATCAGTGTTTTCGGGAACAGGATGCGCGTATCCGGCTGATTCGGATCATAAGCCATCGGGATCCTGTCGTTCACCTCCACGGCCTTGCCGATCCGGTAGTGGATCAGCACACGGTAGGGGGAGTACATCCCTTTGTGATCCTCGCCGGTCTGTTCGTCTACATAGTGATAGAAACCGCTGCCGTCGTCATTGACCATGACAACGATCGCTTCGGTTTTGTGCCATGCAAACTGTCCGCGCACATACTGGAAGGAGAACATCAGAAGGGGCATCAGCGAAAATGCCATGATCACCAGAAAGGGGATCGTGCGGACTTTTCGTGAAACATAGGTTTTCATATACGCTTTCTCATCCACGGACATTGCCATTTCATTCACCTCTTTTTCGGATAGCTTAACTTTTAGCTAAAATATCCGGTTTTTCTATTTAATTATAACATGGATTGTATAAAATGTCAATACGTTTACGCAAAGTTCACAAAAATCTCGTTTGCGGTCACAAAAGTTGTAACCTAATTTTAATGAAAGTGCATAGAAATGTACTTGACAAGCAGGGCGAAAACGTGTATAATAATGATGTATCTTAAATGATTGTGCTGTCAGTTCGGACAGCGCTCCGGATCACGGAAAGGATGAAAGATTTTATGAAGAATACAAGCAAAAAGGTCATCGCTGTATGTCTGCTCGCTGCGATCGCGCTGTCTGCATTTGGCTGCGGCAAGAAGGGAAATACATCGGATATGCCGGTAGAGACCATTTCTCTGGAGCAGACCAAGCAGGATCTGACCTTTGATTATTCCAAGAAGGGCCCCAAGGCCGACGCTGTCGAGACTTCTGAGAACGGCGAGGACGCTACCGAGGGCACCACTGCGGAAGCTGCCGGCGAGGATACCACGGCTGCACAGAAGCAGTACGAGGAAGTTACCCAGGCAATGAACGTAACCGATGCAGAAGGCCACGGCGTAACGGATGCGGCCGGCCAGTCTGTGACGGAGTGGGTTGTTGTGGAGACTCGCGAGATCCAGAACCAGGGAGGACAGGATCCGGTGCAGCCGGCTGCAACGGACGCACCTGCGCAGGCAACTGAGGCACCGGCTGCATACGAGCCGTCCTACGATACCTGTAAGGCGTACTGGCTGGATATGACACAGCAGGGTGACTACAACTTCAACGGTGAGTTCCTGACCATCACCTTCGAGGTCAATCAGGATACTCCGGACGGCAACTATCCTGTCACCATCGCAACGACGGATATCGCAAGCTGGGATCTGGTCAAGTATACCCCGGTCTGCATCAATGGTGAGGTCGCTGTCAATTCTGCGGCAGCAGCACAGGATGAGATGTCTGCCGATGATTTCTGTCTGAAGGTCAACAGCGCGACTGCAAAGCAGGGCGAAACAGTCACGATGACCATTGATCTTGCAAACAACCCTGGCTTCTGCGGCTTCGTGATCGACATTCAGTACGATTCCAACGCACTCTCCATCATTGAGGCAAGCGGCGGTAAGGACTTCGACGCAGCAGTTCACATGATCGACAAGAAGAGCGAATAATCATTCACAATGTGATAATAGAAAGCGCCATATTCGATCGGTTTTCCGAGAATATGGCGCTTTTTTAATGCAAAAATGCTCCTCGGAAAGAGGAGCATTTCGTTTCTGATTGCGTAAATAGCAATGCGATCAGTTCTTGATACTGTGCATCGGCGCCGGAATTCTGCCGCCGCGGGAAATGAACTTCGCCGGGGACTTGCGGTTGATCGGCATGACTGGGCCGGAACCCAGCAGACCGCCGAATTCGAGCGTATCACCCTGCTCAAATCCGATGGCAGGGATCAGGCGAACTGCGGTTGTCTTGTTGTTGACCATACCGATGGCAGCTTCGTCAGCGATGATCGCAGAGATGGTTTCCGGTGTAATATCGCCGGGAACGACGATCATATCCAGACCAACGGAGCAGACAGCCGTCATAGCTTCCAGTTTTTCGAGGGTGAGCGTACCGGCCTTGGCGGCGTCGATCATACCCTGATCCTCAGAAACCGGAATGAATGCGCCGGACAGACCGCCGACATTCGAGGACGCCATAACGCCGCCCTTCTTGACAGCGTCGTTCAGCAGCGCCAGACAAGCGGTGGTACCGTGTGTGCCGCACTGCTCCAGTCCCATGCCTTCGAGAATGTGCGCAACCGAGTCACCGACTGCCGGCGTCGGCGCGAGGGAAAGATCTACGATGCCGAACGGAACGCCGAGCATCTTGGATGCGCGGGCGCCGACCAGCTGTCCCATACGGGTGATCTTGAATGCGGTTTTCTTGATGACATCAGCCAGCTCGTCAATGGTCGCGTCGGGATACTTGGTGATGGCAGCCCGAACGACGCCGGGGCCGGAAACGCCGACGTGGATCTCGCAGTCAGGCTCACCGACGCCGTGGAAGGCGCCGGCCATGAACGGGTTATCTTCGACTGCATTGCAGAAAACGACCAGCTTTGCCGGTCCGATGCACTGGCGATCCGCAGTGATCTTGGCGGATTCGAGAACGACTTCACCCATGATCTTGGCAGCGTCCATATTGATACCGCTTCTGGTCGAACCGATGTTGACCGAGGAGCAGACGTTATTGGTGACAGAAAGCGCCTCCGGGATGGACTTGATAAGCGCCAGATCGCCGGCAGAGAAGCCCTTGTGTACCAGCGCCGAGTAGCCGCCCAGGAAGTTGACACGGCAGGTATCGGCAGCACGCTGGAGCGTGAGTGCAAACTTCACCGGATTTTCATTCGGACAAGCTGCTGCAAGCATTGCGATCGGCGTTACGGAGATACGCTTGTTGACGATCGGGATACCGTACTCCTTCTCGATCTGCTCACCGACCTCGACCAGATGGGCCGCCTTGGAAGTGATCTTGTTGTAGACCTTCTCGCAAGCCTTGTCGATGTCGGGATCGATGCAGTCCAGCAGGGAAATACCCATTGTGATGGTACGGATGTCAAGACATTCGTCCTGGATCATCCGGATCGTTTCCAGAATATCAAAAGAATTCAGCATTGGTTATGTTTCACCTCAAAAAATAGTTACGATTGTGCGGAATGCATCAGATCTTGTGCATGGAATTGAAGATGTCCTCATGCATACAGTGGATGGCAAGATTCTGCTCTTTTCCGAGGGTGGTCATTTCGTCAGACAGCGCGGAAAAGTCCGAAGTAATGCGGGAAATATCCACCATCATGATCATGGCAAACATATCCTGGAGTACACTCTGGGTGACTTCGATGACATTGACATTGTGGTTTGCGCAGATGCCGCTGACTTTATGCAGGATGCCGACGGTATCCTTGCCGATGACTGTAATAACTGCTCTCATAGCTAATTCCTCCTGTTGATTCGCGGAAATTCCGCATACTGTTTTTATTATAGCATACTTTTGGAAAAAAAGAAAGAGGTTTTGCGAAATTTTTTTGGATCCACGCAAGCTTTCACTTTTGTACAGAAAATTCACACAATCCGTGTTGACTTTTCATGCGTTTCATGGTATAATCAAACTGTATGCGTAGACCATGGCAAAGGTCTGCGCCTTGGATTCAGGAAAGGAGTGTGCTTGCTATGAAAGGCTTTCTCCGGACGATCACGGCGGTGGCTTCGGCGGTGACGATGCTGGCATCCTGCACGGGCATGACGGCATTTGCAGTGTCTGACACACTGACGGATTATCGCGAGATCATCGTGTCGCAGGTGAATGATCTGCGTGCAGAAGCAGGTCTGAGGCCGGTGGCGCTGACACCGCAGCTTTCCGGTTATGCGCAGACTCGTGCCGAGGAGCTGACCTCGATCTTCTCGCATACCCGCCCGAACGGCGAGGTATGTTTCACGGTGATGAAAAATGACGGATTTTTCTATAATTATGCGGCGGAAAACATTGCAGCCGGCGGTGACACACCGGTCATGACGTTCCTGCAGTTTGCAAATTCGCCGAATCACCTGAAAAACATGATGAATCCCGACATGACGCACATCGGTATCGGCTATGTCAAGGATCTGGATGCCATGCCGGAACCAGACGGCAAGCAGTACGGCTTCTACTGGGCAATGCTGCTGACAGGCGTTTACGACGCAAACAGTCAGCCGCAGACGTTCGATGGGCAGTATGCCCCGGCACGCGACCGCGGTGATGCGGACGGCACGAAGATTATCGACGCAGCGGATGCTGCCAAGATCCTGCTGTATTCCGCAAGAAATTCCTCCGGCGGCGAACCGGGCGTGTCGAACGAATTTCTCAAAGCCGGCGATGTCAATAACGACGGCGCGGTCAATGCCATCGATGCCAGCATTGTGCTGACCTATGCGGCGGCAAAGGGCGCTGATCCGAACGTCACGATCGACGCTTTCTGCTGGTAATCCAGTTCACTATACTTTAATATAAAGGAGTCTTATACAATGGACATTATGCAGTCTTCCCTCAACAAGCACAAGGAGTGGCGCGGCAAGATCGAGGTCGTATCCCGTACCGCGATCAACGACCGTGACAGCCTGTCCAACGCCTACACACCGGGCGTTGCACAGCCGTGTCTGGAAATCGCAAAGGATCCGGCGCTTTCCTACGAACTGACACGCCGCCACAACCTCGTGGCAGTCATCACAGACGGTACGGCAGTCCTCGGACTGGGCGACATCGGGCCTCTTGCAGCGATGCCGGTCATGGAGGGAAAGTGCGCACTGTTCAAGGAATTTGCAGACGTGGACGCTTTTCCGCTTTGCATCAATTCCAAGGACACCGATGAGATCGTGAATACCATCGCAAACATCGGTCTGAGCTTCGGCGGCATCAATCTGGAGGACATCGCAGCACCGCGCTGCTTTGAGATCGAAGCAAAGCTGAAGGAAAAGCTCGATATCCCGGTATTCCATGACGACCAGCACGGTACGGCGATCGTTGTGGCAGCAGCGCTTGTCAATGCCTGCAAGTGTGCCGGCAAGGACATCTCCAAACTGGAGGTCGTCATCAACGGCGCAGGCTCGGCAGGCATCGCAATCGCCAAGCACCTCATCAACCTCGGCGTCGGTAATATCTGCATGGTGGATCTGTGCGGTATCCTTGCACGCGATGAGCATTACGACAATCCGGCGCACGCCGAAATGTCGCAGAAAACCAACCGCGACTGCAAGCATGGCGTACTTGCCGACGCAGTCAGGGGCGCAGATGTCTTCATCGGTGTCTCCAAGCCCGGTCTGCTGACGCAGGACATGATCCGCACCATGAACGAGAAGCCCCTCGTATTCGCGATGGCCAACCCGACACCGGAGATCATGCCGGATCTCGCAAAGGAAGCAGGTGCTTACATCGTCGGCACCGGCAGAAGCGACTTCCCGAACCAGATCAACAACGTGGTCGCATTCCCCGGCGTGTTCAAGGGCGCACTCGCAGTCCGCGCGAAGGACATCAACGAGGCGATGAAGGTCGCTGCCACCAAGGCAATCGCCGGCTGTGTGACTGACGATCAGCTTCGTCCTGACTACATCTTGCCGGATGCGTTTGACAGAAGCGTAGCCCTCGCGGTCGCTAAGGCAGTGGCGGACGCTGCGATCGAGTCTGGTGTGGCTGGACTTGCGGTCAATCCGCTGTGAGTATGGAACAGGTAACTGAACAACTGACGCTGCTGGAGATCCCGTACCTCTGGGTACGGCTTCTCGGAGCAGCGGTTTGCATCGGGTTATTGGCTTTTTTCGTGAATCCCATGCTCCTCGGCATCCGTCATGCCGGCTGCTATGCCGGTATCATTGTCACGGTGCTGGGC